>JBKCFX010000029.1:0-6144 GCA_046303595.1 Bacteroidia bacterium | reverse complement strand
GCGAGTGCGCTTAATTTTTTCACTCCGTTTTTTTGCAAATTTAAGAATCGATTGAGCATTGCAACACAACAAATTCGGCGGTCGATGTTCCGATTTTATAGCCGGCTTTTTGAAATAGCTTTATGGAAGCGGTATTTTCATGCAGGCATTTTGCCATCAATGTGTTTAGTCCATAATGCCGGGCCTCTTTCTGTAGCAGGTACAGTGCACCGAGCGCAACGCCTTGCTGCCGCATTTCGGGGATTACAAAAATGCCCACATAGCAACATTTCAAATCGGAGCTTGCACCAAATAAATCGGCAAATCCAAGGGGAGTTCCGTCGAGCTCAATGGTAAAGCGTTTTTGCCCGCGTTGGCTAAACGCTCCTTCATCCTGAATCAACGCAACAAGATCGTCAATTTCGGGTGGTTCTTTCCACCCCGAATAAATCAGGTTGTCGAAATCGGTTTCGATTTGGACCAGCAAAGCCAGGTCTTTCGCCGACAGGCTTCGAAGTGTAATTGTATTGCGGAGATTCACCGATGAAAGCAATTGAAGTTCAGCTACTGAATTTATGCATTCTCGAGCAAGGCCATCAGCTCTTTTTTTTCTGCGGTACTGATGCTGTTCCAGTTGCGGTTCTGTAGACCCATTTCGATGGAGTAGAAAATATTCATATGCGGGGTTATGCCTTTTTCGATGAGCGCATTTTTAATTTTGGGGTAATCGCTATTGAGCAGGTCTTCTTTTGTAAAAATGCCAATTTGATTCATGATGTTGACCATGTATGGACCAAAATTCTTGATGGAGGACAGGTCATTCATCACAGCGTTTTATTTAGGCAAGCTTAGGAAGAAAATGGTTTTGCGTATGGAGTTTTTAAGCGGGGTTATACCTTTTTCGATGAGCGCATTTTTAATTTGGAGGTAATCGCTATTGAGCAAGTCTTATATTGTTGAGTTTGTATCCTCCTCCCTTATTCAAGACAATACCTCTTTGAGAGCAGATTATTTAGCGATTGGCATCTGCATATTTTCAAGCGAAATTAAAAACGCGTATTCAAGCGCTATTTGTTTCAGATAATCAAATCTTCCACTTGCGCCAGAATGACCCGAATCCAAATCGGTTTTCAATAACAGTGCGTTTTTGTCGGTTTTCATAGATCTTAGTTTGGCTACCCATTTGGCAGGTTCAAAATATTGCACTTGGCTATCGTGCAAGCCAGCAATGACCAATAAATTCGGATAATCTTTCCGTTCAACATTTTCATAAGGACTATAGCTTTTCATGTAGAAGTACGCGTCCTTGTTGTTCGGGTTGCCCCACTCATCGTATTCATTGGTGGTGAGGGGCATGTTTTCATCGAGCATGGAGTTCACCACGTCCACAAAAGGCACATTGGCAATCACACCTTGCCAAAGTCTGGGTTCCATGTTGATAACGGCACCCATGAGCAGTCCTCCCGAACTCCCTCCTTGGGCATATAGATGCTCAGGGCTGGTATAATGGTTTTCAACCAGGTATTTGGCACAATCAATAAAGTCGGTGAACGTATTTTTCTTTTGCATCAGTTTGCCTTGCTCGTACCAATGCCGGCCTAAATCGTCGCCACCTCGGATGTGTGCTATGGCAAAAGCAAATCCACGATCGAGCAAGCTGATCCGTTCGCTATTGAATACGGGATCCAAACTGTATCCGATGGCTCCGTATCCATTCAACAACAGAGGGCCTTTACCGTTCTTTTCAAAATTCTTTTTATATACAATGCTTATAGGAACTTTTGACCCGTCGCGCGCATCAGCAAAAATTCGTTCTTGCACGTATTGTTTGGGGTCGTAGCTTCCAACAGGTTTTTGTTTGAGCAGGATTTTTTCTTTTTTAACATAGTCGTAATGATAAACGCTATAGGGAGTTACTTGTGAAGAGTAATTGTAACGGTATAATTTCGAGTCATAGTTGGGATTAAGGCCAGGGTAGGCCGTGTACACCGGCTCATCAAAAGCCAGGTAATGGCTTTCGTTGTTATTGCGGTTAAGGAAACGGAGTTGGGTTTGGCCACCTTTCCGTTCTTCAATTACCAGGAATTCGCGAAACTCATCCACCCATTTTAGCAAAACATCTCGGCGATGAGGAATCACCTCCTTCCAAAAGGCACTTTCGGTTTGGTCTATGGCACATTCCATCAAACGAAAGTTTTCTGCATTCCAGTTGGTGAGCACAAGGAATTTCTCTTCAAGCGGCACGATGCTGTATAGTACATTGGGCCTTCTGCCGGCAAAAATACGGTAAGGAGCATCCGGTTTATGGGCATCAATGATTTTCACCTCGCTGCTTAAGGTAGCCTGCGAAGTAATGATGATGTATTTTTTGTTTTTGCTGCGGCTTACGCCGATATAATTCGACTTGTCTGTTTCATTGAATACTATAGCGTCACGCGTGAAATCTTCTCCTAATACATGACGTTTTATTTTTTCACTCAGCAATGTTTGCGGATTGTTTGCGGTATAGAAAATGGTTTTGTTGTCGGCAGCAAAACATGGGTCGCCCTTGGTTCCTTCAATGGCATCTTTATATGTTTCGCCTGTGAGCAGGTTTTTGATATGGATGGTATATTGTCGGCGTCCGAGTTCATCAACGGCATAGGCCAGCAGGATGTTATCGTCGCTTACATCATAGCCCGTAACGTTGAAAAAGGATTTTCCCACGGAGAGAGAATTCACATCCAACAAGATCTCTTCAGGCGCATCTAAAGTTCCTTTTTTGCGACAATACGTCGAATACTGTTTGCCTAATTCCGTTCGGAAATAATAGTAATACCCATTTTCAAACACAGGCGCAGAAGCGTCGTTATCATTGATGCGCCCTTTCATTTCGTCAAACAACTGCTTTTGCAGCTTCGCCGTGCCCGCCATCATGCTGTCGGTATAACGGTTCTCAGCTTGCAGATAATCGATTACTTGCGTGCTATCGGGACCTTTGGCATAATAATCCTTCAGCCAGAAATAGGGATCTCTTACCGTATCGCCATGGATGATGCGGATATGCTCCTTTTGCATGGCAATCGGAGGCTTTGCATTTGGCCAGGAAAAAAGCGTGGTGTTTTTGTGGATGTGTTGACAGCTCCAAAGAAAAATGGCAGGAAGCAGTATTTTAAAGCTTTTCATCCGGTAAAAATAACATAATATGCTGCTTAGCAATCTCAAGGATTTCAAGCCGCTATCGAAAAAATCAAGCCCCCTCATACCCCTCGGTCTGTGGGTTTCCCCGGTCCTATAAAATCTGTATTTCTCCCGTTGATGGGGAAGAATACCTTTTATCAAACACTCACCCTATCTAAAAAAATTGCAGCAGAATTTGTCCGTTTTCAATCGGCAGGATATTTATTGCCGTATGAATCAGGACAATTTATTAGCATTAAAGGCAATTTCGAACAAATACACCGACAAATTTTTGGTAAAAATCCCTCGTTTTCCGGCAGAGGTAATTACCATTTAACTTGTTGTTCCTCCAACAGGCAAGCAGTTTATTTTGTTTAATTTTAAAGGGGCTCAAGTGGTTCTTTACCATCTGTTTGAAAAAACAAACCTCATCTTTGAAGGTGAAAGCAAAGGAGCGTTTATTATAGAATTTCAGAAGCGTTGCGTAAAGAATTTAAAAACAAAAGCGATTAACAAAAATATCGCTTACAGGTAATACAATTTTCATCATGGCATTACGTTCTTGGTTGGCCAACGGATTGAGAGCATACATGGAGAAGTACTCGTAAAGGCATCCAAAAAATACAGAACAGTTAATATAATTGAACATGGAAGATAAATCAATGGATTTGTTTAGCCGAAATAAATTGTTTATTTGTTTGATTTCTAGTCGTTACGATATTCGCGATAAGTGCCGCTTTCAAAAAATGAATCAGCTGGTTGATGAATTATTCACCTTTTCTGAAGGCGAATTAAAAGAACGCATAAAGGACTTTTCTCCTACTTATTTTAATTGGGATGCAGAAGCCAGTTTTATTTTGGAAAATGCACTGAATATGTATTTTAGTATGCCCGATAATACCCATCGAAAAAATCTAATTCGATACATCAAAGCATCGGTAAAGCTATACTATAGAATCGATGAGGTGTTAAATCGTATGGATGTGCTTTACGCAGCGTTTTTGTTTCGAATGTGTGAATACGACATTTACACGGAGCGCATAACTGCAGACCTTGGCAATCAGGACTTATCAACAATAAGGAAGCTTAGAGATTATATTCTATGCCATATTAGGCGAGGAGATTCAAAAGACTTAAATGTTTATGGTTATTGGGGGCAAATAGAGAATGCGTACAACGAAGTTTCTGTATTGACAATTGGCGACGAATCTGATGGTGGTTACTGGATTGAGCCTAAGCCCCAACGTGGACGACCGCGTAAGATGGTAAAACTTCGCGACCGAATCGCGTGGGGGGCTAAGAGAATACATAAACTGTTAGGTGATTATAAAAAGCATTACAAACATTTTTACACCTGAGTGTTTAATTTTTTTTTGAACAAAACCCCCATCTTTCGACGAGGGTTTCTTTTTTCACCACTCGGTTGAGGTCATTGACCCGAATCGACACGCGTCTTTGTGGAGGATATCATCAATGTTCTTCAAGGTTTGTTCAAACATTCGATTTTAATGTTAAAGTATAATTTGTCAAATTTAGCATAGTTGAGGTTTAATCCACAAAGGATATGGATTTTCGGATTGTTTAACCTTAGCTTAATTAAGCATTTTGAATTTGTCAAAAAGCCACGCAGGAATAGTACATCCGTTTTTTAATCCAGAAAAAATGAGATCAATCCAATTGCGCCTCTCAACGCTTAAACGATGTGCGCAGTAATTTTTTACTTTTGCTGCTCGTTAAAGCAATTTAAGCACTGCACTGTTTATGTGCAAAGAATACTGGCACCGTAGTTCAATGGATAGAATAGGAGTTTCCTAAACTCTAGATGCAGGTTCGATTCCTGCCGGAGCCACAATACAGATTGTAACCATAGTGCGCATTGCAATTTTCGGTAAAGCTCAAAAATTTGCGGAGCGTGTGGTGAATTTGGACCGATCGGTCTCCCTTTGAACGAGTTGCAAGCGAGAGTTTAGTAAGGTGAATCGCTTGTTAACAATTCTTATTTAGAATTATTCCAAACAATTTGGCTATTTGACTTCTTCGGTATATGTTTGTTGCTGTTTAGAATTAGTCTAAATAAAAGAAGTATGATTGTTCGTCTAGGTCTTTCCCTTGTTTCCGTGTTTTTTGTGTATAATGTTAATTGTCAACAGCTACCACTTCGTCCCGATACCTCTCACCTGAAGCCGCTTGAAGTAATAGCGAACGACAACCAGGCTATTCTCTTCCCTGCAGACACACAGGGCATGGTGCTTTTGGCCGGCAAAAAAGTCGAAATCATTGACGTTGCCAATCAGAACATTTCCTTGGTAAACAACAATGCACGGCAGGTTTTTGCACGTGTAGCAGGAATTCAGGTATGGGAAAACGACGGTTCGGGAGCACAGGTTAATGTTGGAACCCGTGGCTTAAGCCCAAACCGGAGCTGGGAATTCAACGTACGCCAAAACGGTTACGACATTAGCGCCGATGCATTTGGCTATCCCGAAGCCTATTACAATCCGCCAATGGAAGCCGTTAAACGCATCGAAATTATCCGCGGTGCCGCATCCCTACAATACGGACCGCAGTTTGGTGGCCTCTTAAACTACAATATCGACGAGCCTCAAGGCAATCGGCCTCTTTCATTCAAAACCACACAAACCTTGGGAAGCTTCGGTCTTTTCAGTTCCTACAACGCAATCAAATTTAGCCGAAAAAACTTTTCTGTAAACGGATATTACCATTACCGCCAAGCCGACGGATGGCGGCAAAACAGCAGCTATACCATACACAATGGATTTTTGAAAATAGCCTATGCCTATAAACGCTTTTCGATTAGCGCCGAATGTTCGCGCATGGGCTATATCAACCAACAGGCGGGTGGCTTAACCGATTCGCTCTTTAAAACCAATCCAGATACCAGTCTTCGCGATCGAAATTGGTTCAACGTGCCGTGGATTGTACCGAGTGTGAAATTAAATTTCCGGATTGATTCCTCATCCAACTTGCAACTTACCGCGTTCGGCC
>JBKCFX010000028.1:0-1147 GCA_046303595.1 Bacteroidia bacterium | reverse complement strand
TTAATGTGGTTGTTAACCCACTGCCTGCCTCACCACAGATTAGCAGTTCGGGAGTAAGCAGTTTTTGCGATGGCGACGATGTTGTGTTGACTTCTATTCCATCTACGGGCATTACTTGGAGCAACGGCATGAGCAATTCTCCGATTACGGTTGCCAATTCGGGTCAGTATACGGCAACGTTTGAGGACGCAAATGGTTGCGAGAGCCAGCCATCCTTGCCCTTGGTTTTAACGGTAATTCCACTGGCTCCAACTCCGGTAATCAATGCCGATGGAGCCACCACATTTTGTTTCGGCGATTCGGTACGTCTAACATGTTCAACAGCCGATAGCTATGCGTGGTCTACCGGTGCAACGGGCAATTCAATTGTTGTAAGCAGTAGTGGAACGTATTCGGTTACCACCACAGACGAGTGTCCGTCGGCCGATATGACATCCGAGCTGAATGTTTTTGTTCGTCCTATTCCTGAACCCAATATTGCAAGCGATACGCTGATAGATTGTTTGCCATCGGTGTTGAATTTCAGTGCGAGTCCAACAGGAATGGGCCCGTTCAATTATTACTGGAGTTTCGGCGATGGGAGCGGATCGACGGCGGTTTCACCTTTTTACGAATACCAAAATGCGGGGAATTATACCATCAGTTTAACGGTAGTAGATCCGATAGGATGCACCGGAACAGAAAGCGTAGTAAATATGGCAAGGATTTTACCGCGTGCAATATTAGACTACACAATCACCCCTCCAACGGTATCGCTTTCGAATGCGACGGTTGAGTTCAGTGGCTTGGCTCCGAATTCGACCAATGCATCGTGGTCAATTAGCGGGTTTAACGGATTGGATACGATACCCTTGATTGGATTTGACACGGCGTATGCGCAGCACACGTTCAGCGATACGGGTTTGTATGTTGTGCAGTATGCAGTAACCACGGCAGAGGGTTGCGAGGCTTCGGTTACTGATTTGGTGAGGGTGTATGAAGATTTTGATATGTATGTTCCCTTGTCGTTTTCGCCCGACGGCGATGGCATAAACGACGAGTTTTTTCCGGTGCTACCGGGTTTCGAAATCGAAGGCTATGAGTTTCGGATTTTCAACCGCTGGGGCCGGCAAATATTTATGACCTATTCAACTGATTCGGGCTGGTC
>JBKCFX010000027.1:0-3670 GCA_046303595.1 Bacteroidia bacterium | reverse complement strand
GAAATACCTCGAATAATTCTCAATACCGCTGCAATAGCCCAGTTCGCGCATCATTTCCATATCGTACGTTACGCGATCCTCCAGCCGTTTGGCTTCCAGAAAATTACTTTCGCTGCGAAATAACTCCACCAGCTTCATCATATCTTCCTGAATTACGTGAATGATATCGATCATTCCTTCTTTCTTCGCCACATAAATGGTGGAAGGATAGATTACGACTTGCTCGATTTCTTCGAATGTATGTCCCGAAACCGGATCGATGGATTCGATGAGTTCTACTTCATCACCAAAAAAATAAAAACGATACGCAATATCGGCGCTACCGATGTACACATCAACCGTATCGCCTTTTACACGAAAAGTTCCGTTTCGAAATTCCTTTTCTGTTCGCGAATACAGCGCCTGAACAAGGAGATGCAAAAAGCGATTTCGACTAATGATTTCTCCTTTTTTGAGGCGGATGGTATTGCTGCGGATGTTATCGGGATTTCCCATACCATAAATGCAGCTAACCGACGAAACTACAATTACATCGCGCCTTCCAGACAAAAGAGCTGTCGCTGTACTAAGCCTCAGTTTTTCGATTTCCTCGTTGATAGACAAATCTTTTTCGATATACGTCCCCGTTACAGGAATGTATGCTTCGGGCTGATAATAGTCGTAATACGAAACAAAATACTCAACTGCATTTTCGGGAAAAAACGTTTTGAATTCCTGATACAATTGCGCTGCCAGTGTTTTATTGTGACTGAGAATGAGCGTTGGCCTTCCGGTATCGCGGATAACATTGGCAACCGTAAACGTTTTTCCCGAACCGGTAACCCCGAGTAGAACTTGGGCATGATCGCCTCGGTTAACGCCGGCCACAAGCTGTTCGATGGCCTGTGGCTGATCGCCGGTGGGAATAAAATCGGAAATGAGGCGAAATTTCACGTCGTAAAAATAGCCAATGCGCGCTGGTATACCATGAAAAATATTTTGTGGAACTGATTCAATTTAATTCGAAATACTTCGTTAGCTTGAGCAAATCAAACCCAATTCAAGCTACATGGAAATCAATCCGGTTCATGAACTGCTGCAGCAGGTTCAACACGGCGATTTAGCACTGGCCAACCGCAGGCTGCTCGACCTTTGTTTCGACACGAATAATTCTGAACTCATACAGCGAGCAATCGAAATCAGTAAATCGCTTCGAAAAAAACTGCTTGCCGGCGATAAAGAAGAGGCGGCAACACTGCTCGACACTGAAATAAAACGCCTGGGAGAACGCATTCGCGAAGCCGAGCGTGCAGAACTTAATTTCGAACTTCTGTTGGAGGCCAATTCCATTGAGAAGCATTACGCGAAAGGCAGCTTTCGTCTGCAGCCTATCAGCGTATCCATTCACAGGGGCGAAATAATCGGTATTGTGGGGGAAAACGGGAACGGAAAAACCACGATGTTGCGTTGTTTAGCTGGTCAACTCGAACTAAGTGGCGGGTCACTTCAATACAAACAAATTCCAGAGGCTGATTTATATGCCATTCGCAATTATGTAGCATTTATTCCACAGCGTATTCCACGCTGGTACGGCGTGTTGCAAGACAATTTACATTTTTCGGCCAGCCTTGCCGGATTGCATGGAAAGGAAAATGAACTTGCGGTGGAATTTATGCTCGAACGCCTCGGATTGGGTGAACACGCAGATAAAACCTGGGAGCAAATCAGCAGCGGCTACCGCACGCGATTTGAACTGGCGCGGGTACTGCTTGCTAAACCGGGTTTATTGATTCTGGATGAGCCGCTGGCCAATCTCGACATCAATGCACAGCAAACCATTTTGAACGATTTGCGCATGATGGCAAGATCGCGACGCCGTCCGATGGGCATTGTGCTAAGTTCGCAGCAATTGCATGAAGTAGAGCATGTAGCCGATCGCATGGTGCTTATTCGAAACGGCTCGGGAAGCATTTCGGATGTACGACAGAATGAAGTAGCCGAAAACAATTGTGTTGTGGAACTAGAAACATCGGCATCGCGCGAATCACTTAGTGCGGCATTGTTGGGAGCACATGTTCAGCTTCATTTCAATGGTGGATTTTACACCTTGGAAACTAACGACATTGAAGCGCAAGAACTTATAAAACGTCTCGTTGCAGGCAATATTCCAATAAATTATTGGAGAGACATTTCACATTCAACCAAACGCTTTTTCACCCCAAAATAAACCGGAACGATGAAACGGATATTTTTTCCCGCATTTTTAGAACGCTACGATCGTAAATTATTGCTGAACAATCCGGCAAAATGGACTTCGCGTCTGCACCGCTTAGCATGGATAGTTTTACTTGCCGCAATTGTCTTCACATGCTATTTCTTGCTACAACCCAACGATCCGCGAACAAGCAGCACGGTATACCTTCCAACGATTTTATTAGCAGTTATAGCTGTTGTTGGTTTTGTTTTTTGGATGATTTATCTGCTCCGATTTAACGTTTTCAAACGGTTTGGCCCAACAAGTCCATGGTCGTTTACAGCCATGTTTCTGCAGCTTTTTGCAGCAATTGGCCTAATGGTTTCGCTTGTGTTTATTCCATCGGGTATTGAGTGTTTCCGAGCCGATCGTGCTTTTGAGAGCGATGAACTGGTGAAGGATGTGAACCGGATGAATTTTCTGATTGGCGGCTTGATGTACGATTCGCTTCAAATAGAATGGAACAAGGACACGGTTTATGTTAACGAACACCTCGTGCGAATGGCGAGGGAAGATTCGAGCACGAACGAACTGGTAATTGAGAACATTCGCTATGCAACACCAAAAGGTATTGCAGAACGAATGCAGTATGCCGATAGCAGCCTGAAAATAAACGATACAACCTATATTTTTTCGGAAGCTCCCGATTACCGGTTTATTCAGCCATCGGGCGCTGAAGAGCACAGCACGGTTTTGCCTTACACAGCAAGGGAAATCTACTTCGCGGTGCAAAATGCGCATAAAAATCCGAACATAAATTCGTGGGACAAGGAATATCAATTCCTTAAAGCTAAATATGCATTTCCTCAATACGACGCTGCGTTTAACTATTACACCATGGATTCACAACTCACATTTTTGGATTTGCTGGATGTTTCGGCGGTTAGCTCAGGGTTGGATAACATTACATCACGCAAGTATGCCTGGTATGGTGAAAAAGTGTGGATCTTCTTCAGAGTTTGGTTTTATTTGAGTCTTAGCCTTGCGCTTTTGGTTTTTGTCTTTCGGCACACAACACCTCGCACATTTTTTATTGGATTGCTTGCAGCCTTCGTGTTAAATATTTTAACATTCGCCTTCCTGAATTTTGCTTCGTTCAGCGGGAGGTCCGGAATATCTGTTTTAATAGCGTATATCGTTATTTTCGCAGCAATTTCATGGAAGATTTTCGCCGATAAAAACAGGAGTATTGTGCGCGGAATTGCATTGAATTTATTCCAGATCTGCGTATTTTTTCTTCCGCTGTTAATTGCCTTTAATTACTTTGAAGGCCGCGAAATGTATATGGTATTCGAAGATGCTGTACTGGAAGCCCAAGAACGTGAATTCGAAAAAATGGTTTACATGTGCTGCGAAATTGGGGGATTTGTTTTGTTGATGGTGCTGTTGCCGACCTATTTTTACCGGACATACAGGAGGTGGTATGCCTTGCCGGAA
>JBKCFX010000026.1:0-2114 GCA_046303595.1 Bacteroidia bacterium | reverse complement strand
GTTTTTGAAGAAATTCAGCGAAGCAATATGAGCAAGCTCGATGTAAATGGCAATCCGATTTACCGAGAAGATGGGAAAGTGTTAAAAAGCGATCAGTATTTTAAACCGGATATTCGAACAATCTTAAATTTATAAGCATTCGTAAACGAATCTGAATCCATGCTGTTTAATTCTCGACGCAAATTATTCCTAAATTCGCCATCCCATCAAACCAATCAACCAATGAGAAAAATTACACTCTTCATTACCTTGTTCATTTCAAGTCTTGCACTGAAGGCGCAGGAGAACTTTAACATGCAACTGCGCTCTCATCTGCCTTTTCCGGGTAAAACCTGCGCTAATATTTGGGGGTATGCCGATTCGCTCAATAACGAATATGCGCTAGTTGGCACCAGCACCGGAATGTCGATTGTAGATGTTACGAATCCAGATACCCCCGAGCTTTTATTCGAAGTGCCTTCGGTGCAGAATTTTTGGCGAGAGATAAAAACATGGGAAGGTTTCGCTTATATGACCACCGAAGGCAATAATGCCGGACTAGTTGTGGTTGACCTTCGTTCATTGCCCGATACAATTTACTACCAGACGTATTTTGGCGATGGAGCAATCGAAAACCAGCTTTCTACAATACATGCTTTACACATCGACAATGGCCGATGCTATCTGTATGGCTCAAATATCGGTGTCGGAGGAGCGCTTATCCTCGATTTATCCGATCCGTGGAATCCAACTTATTTGGGACAATACAACAATTATTACGTGCACGATGGCTATGTTGAGGGCGACACAGCCTGGTTCGGAAATATTTACGATGGCTTTTTTACGGTGGTTGATGTCTCAAATCCTGCTGCTCCCGTTGAGTTAACATTGCAAGAAACCCCAGGGAATTTTACCCACAACACTTGGTTAACCGATAACAATCAGTATTTGTTAACAACAGATGAAATCAGCAATTCGTACCTCGCATCGTATAAAATCGACGATATCGGAAACATTCAAGAAGTGGATCGCTTTCAAACAGCGCCCGGATCAAATTGCATTGTACACAATACGCATGTATTGAATGACTATGCCGTTACCTCATGGTATACAGAGGGTGTAGTGGTCGTAGATGCCGACAGAGCCGACAATTTGGTTGAGATTGCCCGATACGATTTCAGCGATTTTGAGGGCGATGGATTCCATGGATGCTGGGGAGTTTACCCGTATCTTCCAAGTGGAAACATCATTGCCTCCGATATCGAAACGGCTCTTTGGGTGCTCACGCCAACATACAAGCGTGCTTGCTACCTCGAAGGCAGCATTACCGACAGCACATGCGGAACACCAATCAGCGATGCAACAATAACAATTAGCCCTTCTATTGCATCAGATATTTCGAACGACAATGGAATTTTCAAACTGGGTACCGTTACAGAAGGCGTTTTTACGGTAACGATTTCAAAACCGGGTTATGAAACGCTAACATTTGAAAATCTGCAATTCACAAACGGAAATCTAATCGAATTGAACGTAACAATGTTCTCGAGCTCAATTTCAGGGATTAATGGTTCTGTTGTGAATTCAAGTAATGTTGGACTTCCATCCGCTCAGGTAAATGTGAGCGACGCTTCAAATTCCTATAACTTTACTACAGACAATCAAGGCGAATACACACGTTGCGATTTATTGCCCGGAAGCTATACCGTTGTTGCCGGCGAATGGGGCTATATTACCGAGTGTACCGAAAATGTGAATGTTCAGGGTGGAGGTTCGGCAGTAACGACAACATTGAATTCCGGATATATGGACGATTTTCAGTTTAATTTCGGTTGGACAGCATCTGCAACTTCGCCGGCTGGTCTTTGGGAACGTGCTGTTCCGGTTTCTACCAGCATCGGTGGAGCATTTTCAAATGCAAATGCTGATGTAAACGGCGATTGCAATGGCTTAGCCTACGTTACCGGAAATTCTGCGGGCACAGGGCCGGGAAGTGATGACGTAGACGATGGCTGCAGCAAACTTTTCTCGCCAATTATGGATTTAACCAATTATGAAGATCCATTTATCAATCTGTATTACTGGTTTTTTAATGGTGGAGGTAATAGCACCGGAAATGATACGCTTTATTTGAA
>JBKCFX010000025.1:0-1905 GCA_046303595.1 Bacteroidia bacterium | reverse complement strand
CATATACACCAGCCGGAAACTGCTCTAACGAAATCGACGAGCCTTGATTCCACAAATGTGTTATTGTTCGGCCGCACATATCGGTTATAGTAACCCATACATCGCCGGATTCATTTTCAATACGCAAATAAATTTGGTCCTTTGTGGGGTTGGGATATACCTCGATTGGGCTGTTTGACTTTTCGTGCCCGACCGCGGTAGCCGATTCGAGGCGAATATTATCGATATAGATTGGTTGACCATAACGACCACGATTCTCAAACAAAACACTCAAATCTCCGCTGAAATTAAGTGGTAGATCGCTTATAGCTTCCGTTCTCCATTCGGTCGATGCTGGCACCCAGCGGTCTGAAGAAAAATCGGGCGCCGTAGCCAGTTCCTCTCCACCCTTTAGGTAAACAAGCGTGCGCGTTTGTCCGCAATCCTCGCTCACGTAAACGGCCAAGGTATCGCTGTAATTTACGGCATACCGGGCATAGGCAACATCGAAAAATAAGCTTACCGGCGTTGCCTCATCTGCCTGCAAAGCCGGAGCCGTAACCAACAGGTCGCGCTTGCCCTGCACATCGATGTAGTAATTATCGAAAAACACCGAACGGCTTCCATTTCCTGAACCAGATGCCAAATCGGTAATGTTCCAGTTTTGTCCGTCGTTACCATCGTCGACCAATGACCATCCTTGTGCAAACATTCCGCTTTCGAAATCTTCCTCGATTGGGTAATTGGCAGCGGGCAGCGATTCAATAAAAACAGAACGCGTTAAGGTATCGCTATTTCCGTTGTAACTTACAATTAGACTTACATCAAAGGTTCCAGTAGCTGCATAAACAACCTTAGGACTTCTTTCTGTTGAGGTTTGGGGAATACCACCCGGAAAAGACCATTGAAGCGAAGCATCCTCCGGACTTACCGAACGGTCGGTAAACCAGATTGTATCACCTGGGCAGGTAAAATTGCGAAAATTGGATGCAAAGCCTGCAATGATGTCGCTTTCAACTTCCAGATCGTTTTCCCAAATTCCGATATTCCACATGCCCAAACGCAACGTATTCTTCTTGTAAAATGGCATGATGCGCAGCGGATAAGACGCGGCAGGCAAACCTGTTCCAACTTCCATCCACTCGGTCATGGCATTGTCGCGGTAATACACCAAGTCGCGCAAACCCGCCACATAAACACCGCCATTCGTTCCAGCTTGATGTGCTATCGCCTTAATGTTCAAATCGTTTAGTTGAGCGGTACTCAAGTTCTGCCAAGTTGTTCCTCCATCGACACTTTTATATACTTTATTTCCATTGGCACCACCCGGAAATCCTAGCCAAATTTCGGCAGCATTTTCATGCCCAATGGTAAAATACAGCTCACGCTTTGTGAGTGGTAAGCTTAGCTGATTGAACGTTACGCCACCATCGGTGCTTTTATACAAGCGACTAATGTTGTTCACCAACACCTGCGCGTAAAATATGTTCGGATTGCTCTGCCCCTGCTCTATCCACAATACATCATCGTTGCTATTTGCTGTGAATGTATAAACAGGCCCAAAAGAACTGCCACCGTCGGTACTTTTGTACAATCGATTGTCTTTTCCGAGGTAAGCAATATTCCAATAATACGGATCGAATAAAACGCGCGATGAAGCATTGTCGTAATAGCTCTCGTTCGGATCGGTATTCATATCAAAACCACGCACAATTCCATTGAACGAATCGGGTAAAATACGTCCATTGATATCGGAGAAATACGTTTTCTGCTCCGGACTATAGTTTACATAACCTGTTGGGGCCTCACCACCACCCAGCGCAAGAAAATTGCCTCTTCCGTAATGTGTGTTGGATGCCGCATTGCCATTGTGATAGCGACCTCCAACCAAAATATCATCATTCCAGCCCTGATCGATTCCCCAAA
>JBKCFX010000024.1:0-2418 GCA_046303595.1 Bacteroidia bacterium | reverse complement strand
CGTAGGCATCGGTAGCACGCTGACTAAGTTCGTGCACACCGCGGTGAATATTGGCATTGAAGTTTCGGTAGTAGTTCGAAACCGCATCGATAACCTGATTGGGTTTTTGCGAAGTTGCTCCATTGTCGAGATACACCAGCGGTTTCCCATTCACCTCTGAGGATAAAATGGGAAAGTCGGCCCGAATGCTGGAAATGTCAAACGATTTCATCATCAACTACGATTCGAAACGTTTTTCGAGATACGTTCGCAATGCCTCACGGTGAAAATCAGAGGGCACACTATTTAAAATCTCGCCGGCATAGGCATGCAGCAAAAGAGCCTTTGCCTTGGGCAAAGAAATACCGCGGGCACGCAGGTAAAAGAGCTGGTCGGGGTCGAGCAATCCGGTCGAAGAGCCATGCGAACATTTCACATCGTCGGCATAAATCTCGAGCTGTGGTTTGGTGTTTACTGTTGCATTGGCACTCAGTAAAATGTTTTTGTTGCTCTGAAACGCATTGGTTTTCTGCGCATCCTTGCGCACGTATATTTTTCCATTGAAAACCGCTGTAGCATTTCCATCGGCAACACCTTTATACAATTCGTTGCTTTGGCAATGCGGTTTGCGGTGATCCACCAATGTGTGGTTATCGAACAAAGCATTGCCTGTTGGATGATAGTATCCATGCAAATTGGCTTCGCTGCCCGATTCGGTAAGCACTGCAATGAGGTTATTGCGGATTAGTTTTCCTTCGAGCGATACGCTGACATGGTTTAGAACCGCATTTTTTGCAATATGTGCAAGGGTTGAGTTTACTTGACTGAGCGTTTCGTCCTGCTGAATAGATGTAAAATGAAGCTGGGCATTTTGCTCGAGCTGCAGCTCGTAAACCGAATTGCAGAAAGCCAATCTTGAATTCAAGCCGGGTAACGTAAGTTGAACCATCTTAGCGCTGGAATCCTGTTCAAGCAGAATCAAAATGCGCGGATTGAATAACAATGGCGTTATGGCCGCACTCAGTTGTACAATCTGGATGGGCTGTTCGATGTGTTTTCCCTTCTCAATTTTGAGAAAAAGGCCATCGTTGAAACTTGCTGTATTGAGCGAATGAAAAGGATCGCTGAAACTATCATCGTTCAAACCAAGTTGCGAAAGCACGTCGGCATTTCTCTGTTTAATAGCTTTTGCCAGTGAAATAGCAATAAACCCTTCGCAATTGCGCGAAAGAGTGGGTTCGAAAAATCCATTTACCAGTACTAGTAAAGGTGCATTGGCATCTATAAATGGATGCCCATCGAGCTCGGGGCGAATTTCAGGCTTCGTAGTTTCAAGCTTGATGTCTTCGTTTACATATTTCGAAAAATCGATGTAGCGGTATTCCTCCGATTTTTTGGTGGGAATGCCGTTTTTGCGGAAGTTTTCACTAGCCTTTTCTTGCAAGGCATGCAACAGTGGATTGCCCTCCGCTACCGATTCGTTCATCGCTTCATATTCGGCAACGAAGCGCTCGGTAAGTTCGTTTATTCTCAGTTTTGTTTCCATGAACTAACCGGTTAAACCGTTGCGTGTTCTTTGCGAATCCAGTCGTAGCCTTTTTCTTCGAGCTCGAGCGCCAACTCGCGGGTTCCCGACTTAACGATGCGTCCGTCGAACATAACATGCACAAAATCGGGCACAATGTAATCGAGCAAGCGCTGATAATGCGTAATTACGATGCAGGCGTTATCGGGGCGCTTGAGGCGGGTAACGCCGGTTGCCACAACACGCAGGGCGTCGATATCGAGACCCGAGTCGGTTTCGTCTAAAATGGAAAGCTTCGGATTGAGCATGGCCATCTGGAAGATTTCGTTGCGCTTTTTCTCGCCACCCGAAAAGCCTTCGTTTACCGAACGGTTGGTAAGGTTGGTGTCGATTTCGACAATGGCTTTTTTCTCCTTCATCATTTGCAGGAATTCCTTGGGCTCCATAGGCGGAAGGCCTCGGTATTCGCGCTGTTCGCTGATAGCGGTTTTGAGGAAATTGGTAATGCTCACACCGGGAATTTCGACCGGATATTGAAAAGCTAGAAAAATGCCTTCACGGGCACGGTCTTCGGGTTCGAGCTCAAGCAGCTCTTTGCCTTCGAACAGCACCGAGCCCGACGTTACTTCATAATCGTCGCGGCCGGCCAGCACCGAAGCCAAGGTAGATTTACCCGAACCATTTGGCCCCATGATGGCGTGCACCTCGCCCGGACGTACATCGAGGTTAAAGCCTTTTAATATTTCTTTCTCCTCTACACGAGCGTGTAAATCTCTGATGGATAGCATCACATTGCTTTCGGAGCCCATTGCTTCTTGTTTAAAATCGTTCTAAATAGAATGCAAAAGTAACACGAAAAGGGCTATGCTTGTTCAGATGGGGTAAAAAAACAACGTGGTAAGAGCTTTGCCAAA
>JBKCFX010000023.1:0-19176 GCA_046303595.1 Bacteroidia bacterium | reverse complement strand
CTGTCTTTTGTGCTTCGGCAAGGCTATCGCGCAACACGATGTGTTTTTTATAAAATGCAAGTGATTGCTTATTGTCTCCGGCAATTTCATAAATCTGACTCCGATTTAAATGCGCCTCTGAAAGGAAAGAGTAGAGGTGTTCTTTTCTAAACACCTCCTCGGCGCTGTCGAGCAACAAAAGGGCGCGTTCGGGCTTTTCGATATGCGCCAAAGATATCGACATGCGCATCTGCTCGTATGCAATATCTGCAGGGCTATTCATGCGGCGAAAAATGGAAAGTGCCGCAGCATAACTCTTGCTGGCCAGTACGAACCGTTTCAGACTTTCATCAACGCCTCCGATGTTCTCATGCGAAATAGCCTGGTTGTACAAATCGTTGGTTTTGATACAAAGGAGCAACGCGTTTTGGTGCCAAGGTCGCGCCTCTTCATATTTTTTGAGGGCGATAAGCAAATTCCCCATAAGGGAATATGCTGTAGCCAGTTCGTTTTCTTTGTTTTGTTTTTTTAGGATTTGAATCGACTTGTTTAAATAGTCGCGGCTTTTGTCGTACTGCTTGATTTCGCGGTTAATAATACTTAATGTCTGATACGATCGTGCAATTCGGAAGCTGTCGTTAACCGATTCGAAATGCCGCAATGCTTTCATCAGATATTGCTGAGAGCTTCTAAAATCCTTGCGTAGGTAAAAGTGTTGCGAAATATTATCGTTTACACGCGCAGCCTGATCAAGTTCTTTAATTGATTCGAAAAGACGCAGCGAAAGTTGATACGACTCTAAGGCTTTGTTGTAACGACCAAGATGGTTGTATGCAAGGCCCGCCATATTTAAGCAGGATGCCTTGTGAAAGATGTTTTTTTGGGAATCGGCAAGGGCAATTCCCTGTTGTGCAATTATAATGGCAGAATCTGGATTAGACCGCTGCAGCAAAAAGGCCAGCGCAGGATAGGCCGCCAGTTTTTCTTCGGGTGTGCCCACTTTTAAAACGCGCAATAGCGAGTCGCGATTTGCATTTGCAGTAAAAGAAATTGCGGTGGCAATAAAACCAATCAATGCGAAACGTATTTTCCACCCCATAGAATTCAATTTGAGAAAAGAAGATGCGATCGTAAGATACAAATTTGGCTTACCAATCTCCGGCCGAATAAAAATCATGTGTTGTCAACAACCCAAAAGTAGCGGGAGTCTTAAAAGTGGTAATAGCACCTGTGAGGTTCTCCCTTAAGGCTTCTCGAATTTTTCGATACGCATTCCAACTTCCATAATTGCAGGAAGATTTTCCATTTGCATGGCCTGAATAACAGAGAATTCATAATGGCCTTTCATCGGGAAGCGCAGATTTTGTTTAAAGCGAATTTGATTATCCCAAATATCGCCAAGTCCGGAGCCCGCCCATTTTCCGTCGGGGTTTTGAAGCATCAACTCAACCGTGTCGCGCGCCATTTGTCCGTTCGGGAATTTGGTATTTAAAAAGACATACAGGTTGCTAAACGGATACGCTTCGGCGTGGCGAATGTTGAAGTAAAAATTGTAAGGCGTTAGTGTATCGTTTATGTCAACACCAAAAACTACGGGCTTGTTTGCATTCCAAATGGAATTTTCGATTGCCTGATTGTCTTCAAAAACGCGCGCAGAATCGCAGGCGGTAAAAAACCACAGACTCAACACCCCAGAAATTACAGCAATTTTACTGCGCATTGCGGTTACGGTTTTGATTTGGTGGACCCTGACGGTTGCGATTGGGGTTTGAATTCGGGACAGGGTTTGGACGGTTTTGTCCTTCGGGAGCTGCCGCTGCGCGATTGCGGTTATCGGGCTTACGTTTTTTCTTCTTATTGCGCGACTTATCGAAACGTGTAAGGCTATCCTGGCCAACAACATTTTCATAATCAGGCGTTTTTTCAACACGCACAACCTCCTTCTCACTCAGCAATGCATCCGGCTTTTGGCCGTTTTTATTCATTTCGATGATTTCCTTAACCCGCGAAACAGGAACGGCGATGAAGTTGCCCGGATCGTCGCTATACGAATAATGCAATATGCGTCTGAAAATATCGGTTTTCTGGTGGAATGCAGACCCTTTCTGTGTTTCGAGGCGCACATTTGTTTCGGGAAATTCTTTTAGCGCGTCGATGTAAGCGTCGAGCTCGTAATTAAGGCAGCATTTCAGTTTGCCGCATTGTCCTGCAAGCTTCTGTGGATTTAGGGAAAGCTGCTGATATCGTGCCGCACTGGTGTTTACAGAGCGGAAATCGCGCAGCCAGGTTGAGCAACACAATTCCCTTCCGCACGAACCAATTCCGCCAACACGAGCACTTTCTTGCCGCGAGCCAATCTGTTTCATTTCGATGCGCACCTTAAACTCATCGGCTAGGTGGCGAATCAATTCACGAAAATCAACGCGATCGTCGGCCGTGTAGTAAAAAATGGCTTTTGTGCCATCGCCCTGAAATTCGACATCGCTAATTTTCATATTGAGCTTCAGTTCTGTGGCAATTGCCCGCGACCGAAGCATCGTTGGCGTTTCGCGATCAACAGCTTGTTGCCATTTTTCGATATCGGTTGGGCGCGCCTTTCGGTATATGGCCTTGAGCTGGTGCTCGTTGATGTTTCCCAACTTCTTCATCTGTAAGCGTACCAATTCACCGGTCATCGAAACCATGCCCAAATCGTGTCCCGGACTGGCCTCAACAGCCACAGCATCGCCAACAGCCAGGCCGGTATTTTCGCCAACTTTGTAAAACTCTTTGCGGGAATTTTTAAAGCGCACTTCTACAATCGAGTTGGAAGCCATTCCCGCCGGTTGTTGCATGTTGGCAAGCCAATCGAACACAGGCAATTTCGTACAGCCACCGGCACCACAAGCCCCATTATTTTTACATCCTGCGGGTAAACCTCCCCGCCCGGAAGAACAACTGCTACAAGCCATTCAGAATATTTCTATATATACAAACGGGCAAAACCCGACCGCACAAAGCTAACGAAAATATTGGGTTGCTTCGGTCGGAATTAAGCCGAAGCGCGTGCGAATTTTTCCTTACGGAATACGTCTGAAATGAGCAAACTGGAATCGAAAAACACAATCTTCCCGTTTCCGTTTCGCTCAATGTGAAGCAGCGCATCGTTTATAAAACCGGTGATTCGCTCGTAATTTCCGGGATGAAAAAAGCGGGCAAACTTATCGAGAAATGCATGTTCGCTATCGGTAAGGCGGTTTAGTGATGCTTGATGGTTCTTTAGCATCGTCTGGCGCACCATGAAAAGTCCGTAGGTGAGAAACCCCTTTTGCCATTCGCGCCCCAACTTGTGGAACTGATCGGTAAGCAAAATCAACTCGCTGATGTTGTAGGTGTAACAACCAAGCATCCACGTGCGGAAAAGGTTCAGTTGCTCGTCCGATTCGTCTTGATTTTCGACCAGCCAACGGGCAACGGAAGCATTTCCTTCTGCTATCTCAGCGGCTTTTCGGCATTTTTCGATTGACTCATTGCTCAGTGCGGCAACAATTTGTGCGCATTCGTCGACGCTGTAACGCTCTATCTTTTGCATCTGTGCGCGCGAAAGAATGGTGGCCAGCAAATCGTGAGGGCGTTCAGAAACCAACAGAATCAAGGTTTTGTCGCTTGGTTCTTCGAGTGTTTTGAGCAAACGGTTGGCAGCCTGAACGTTCATCAGCTCGGGCAACCAAACAATGAAGATCTTAAACCCTTCTTCAACCGCCACGAGTCCGATTTGGCGAATAATTTCGTTGGCTTCGTCGGCGTAGATTGATGGAATTTTATTTCCGGCATCGATCCAGTCCGACCAATTTTCGAGGCTCATGTAAGGGTTTTGAAGAAAGGCTTCGCGAAACTCAGCAATGTATTCGGTCGAAAGTCCTTTGCTTTTGCTGTCTTCCTTAATTGCCGGGAAGGTAAAGTGCACATCCGGATGAACCAGTTTGTTCATCTTAATGCAAGAGGAGCAGGTTCCGCACCCATCATCGGGCAATTTATTTTCGCAACGTAAAAATCGGGCGTAGGCAATTGCCAAAGGAAGCGCACCGCATCCCTCGGGGCCGGCAAACAATTGTGTATGGGCAACACGTCCATTTAGCGCATTGGAAATAAGCTTCTTTTTTAAAGCCGAATGTCCGACAACCTTCGAAAACAGCATGCTTCAAAGCTAATGAAAAACGCAGCAGCCGAAACAGCCTTGCTACAAATTGCTGAAATATTCCGAACTTGGCCGCGTGGAACAAACTCCGGAAAAAGGCTTTCAGCGCTTGCTGAAAAAGTTGAGGTTTAAGTATCGTTTGGTTGTGATGAACGACGAAACATACGAGGAGCGTTATTCCCTGAAACTTTCGCAGCTGAATCTTTTTACTGCGCTCGGATTGCTCGCCATAACCCTTGTTTTGGTCACTACCTGGGTTATTGCCTTCACGCCGTTAAAAGAATACATACCGGGTTATTCGAACGATGTGTCGATGCGCCGAACCATCATTCAATTGGCCGAGAAAATAGACTCGCTCGAAAAAGATGCTGCCGGCAAAAAACTCCTGCTCGACAATATTCGTCAAGTTATTGATGGCGGAATTAAGCGCGACACCATCAAACCGCGCAACAACGAAAAGCCACAGACGCAGGCGTCGAAACTAAATCCCAGCAGCGAAGAGGCGAAATTCAGACAGGATGTTGAGCAACAAGATCGGTACGACATCAACGCACGTTTTGCCGATTCGCGCCTGAGCGAAATCAGCAATTATTACTTTTTCACACCGCTAAAAGGCAAGTTAACTACGGTTTTCAATCCGGCCGAGCGGCATTACGGACTCGACATTGTTGCGCCACGCAACGAATCGGTAAAAGCCACACTCGACGGCACGGTAATTTTTGCGGGATGGACATCGGAATCGGGCCATGTTATTCATGTGCAGCACGCCAACAACTTGGTTTCGGTGTATGAGCACAATGCGGTTTTGTTGAAGAAAGAAGGACAAACCGTTAAAGCCGGAGAGGCGATAGCCATTACCGGAAACTCGGGTGAGCTTAGCACTTCGCCGCATTTGCATTTTGAATTGTGGTATGATGGAAAACCGATTGATCCGCGCGACTTCATGGTTTTTTAACAAGATGCGCAAATAACAGGGCGTATTTTTACCTTTGAAGCTCAACAATGGGACTTAAATCGATACTTGCAAAACCGATTGCTGCACTGGTTGCCTCCAGTGTCAGAAAATGGAGTTTGAATCCTGTTGCGTCGCAGCAAAAGGTGTTTCGCAAACTGATTGATTCGGCTCGTTCGACGCGTTTTGGAAAGGAACACGATTTTAGTGCGATTCAATCGTACGAAGATTTTAAGCAGCGCGTTCCGGTGCGCGATTACGAAGGATTTCGAGATTATATCGATGAAATTAAAAACGGTGCTGCCGATGTGCTTTGGCCCGGAAAGCCAATCTATTTCTGCAAAACCTCGGGTACAACCTCGGGTACCAAATACATTCCGATTACCAAGGATTCTATTCACAATCACATTAGCTCGGCGAGGAATGCGCTGTTGATGTACATTCACGCAAGCGGAAATTCTACGTTTTTAGATGGCAATCTTATTTTTCTATCGGGCAGTCCGGTTTTGTCGGAAGTAGGAGGGATTCCGCTTGGTCGCCTCAGTGGAATCGTGAACCACCACGTGCCGGGCTATTTGCGCCGCAATCAATTGCCCAGCTACGAAACCAATTGCATCGAAGACTGGGAAACGAAAGTGCGGAAGATAGCCGACGAAACCATCGACAAGCCCATGGCGCTGATTAGCGGAATTCCATCCTGGGTGCAGATGTATTTCGAAATTTTGCAGGAAAAGCGAAACGGGCAGGCGATTAAAGACATTTTCCCGGATTTCTCGGTATTTGTATACGGAGGCGTGAACTATGAACCCTATCGCGCACGTTTCGAAAAGCTGATTGGTAAAAAGGTTGATTCGGTTGAATTGTTTCCGGCTTCGGAAGGGTTTTTTGCGTATCAGGATAAACAACCGTCGGAAGGATTGTTGCTTTTGCTCGATACCGGGATTTTCTACGAGTTTATTCCCGTTGATGAATTCTTCGACGAGAACCCCAGAAGATTAAGCATTGGCGAAGTAGAACTTGGAGTGAACTATGCGCTAATTCTGAGCAACAATGCCGGACTTTGGGCCTACAACATTGGCGATACGGTAAAGTTTGTGAGTAAAAACCCCTATCGAATTGTTGTTACGGGAAGAATCAAGCATTTTACATCGGCATTTGGCGAACATGTTATTGCCGAAGAGGTAGAACAGGCCTTGAAAGAAGCGGCAAAAGATGAGCAGGTTGAGGTTGTAGAATTTACCGTAGCACCGCAGGTTACACCAAGCGAAGGCCTTCCGTATCACGAATGGTTTGTGGAGTTTAGCCATTTGCCCGAAGACCCGGAGCGATTTCGAGCTAAAATCGATGAAGCGCTGCAGCATCGCAACATTTATTACAAAGATTTGATCAAGGGCAACGTGTTAAAACCCTTGGTAATTCGCAGTGTTGAGAAAGACACGTTTATCCATTACATGAAGTCGCAGGGCAAACTCGGCGGGCAAAACAAAGTGCCGCGATTGAGCAACGACCGTAAAATAGCAGACGCATTAAGTAATTATATTTCAAACAGCTGGGGCAACTGATTTCTAAAGAGGCCCGCCGTAAAAACAGAAAACCATGAAAAAATTCTTGAAGGGTATTTTAAGCATCAGTTGCATCGCGCTCTTGTTCTTCGCCTCGTGTGCCGAGGAGGAGGAAATTTTACCGGATGTCGATCCCCGTTTAAAATTTGTTGGGGTGTGGAATGTTGCTGAAACAGTAGGCGGAACGCAAAACCCCGGTTATCAGTCGGTCGTTACGACAGACACATCCAACACCAGCCGAATTCTGATTGCAAACTTTTACAATTTAGGTCCCACCGTTTTGGTTAAGGCCATTGTTGCGGGCAATTCATTATCGATTGATCAGGCAGAAGTATCGGGCATTCCCATTTCGGGTGGCGGCACCTATTCGAACAATTCGCTTGTATTAAACTTTACCGCCAACGAAGGCGACGGCCCAATGCAGGTGAGTGCTACGTATACGCGGTAGGTGCACATCGTTGTATAGCGAATCATCAAGAAATGGATGAATGCTTTTTTGAAATAGCAAAACCATAAAATGCTTTATATAAAAAGCAATTCGTATTTTTGCTTTGTATAAAAAGCAAAAAATGGAATATTTACTCGCTAAATCAGCGAAGAAAGTTGCCGCATCGAGCGAAAAAATTAAACGATTTATTTATAACGACATTCAATGGAATGAGCGGTTGATTCTCTTGTTGGGTTACCGAGGCGTAGGAAAAACCACGCTAATGCTGCAGCGCTTAAGAGAATTTGGCAGTACAGGAATCTATTTCAGCATGGATGATTTGTACTTTGAAACCAATCGCTTGGTAACAGTTGTCGAACAATTGTACGCATTAGGTTTTCGGGCTTTTTTTATCGACGAAGTTCACCGGTATCGATTTGGTCCAAAGATTTAAAGCAATTGTACGACGACTTTGAGGATATTCACCTTGTTGCAACGGGCTCGTCGATTCTTGAGGTAGCCAAAGGCCAGGCCGATTTATCACGAAGAGCCCTAGTTTATCAGCTTCAGGGTTTAACGTTTCGCGAATTCTTGCAATTTGAACGAAAGTTGATGATTTCCCCTATTGATTTATGGACCATTCTCGAGCATCATTCGGAAATTTCTGCCGATTTATCGGAGCAATTTTCAGTCGAAAAAGACTTTAATACCTACTTAAAAAACGGCTACTTCCCGTTTTATTGGGAAAACAAATCGGTTTATTATCAAAAGCTCTCCGAAACCATCAATTTGGTTATTGATCTCGATATTGCGCCCTTCGAAGAGTTGAATTACACCTCTGTTCGCACAATGAAAAAATTACTTTATGTTGTAAGTCAATCTGTTCCATTTATTCCAAACATTACGAAACTGTCTGAGCAATTGGAAGCTCCGCGAAACACCATTTTGCGTCTTCTGGATTTATTAGATAAAGCAAAAATAATCAGGCTCTTGTATGCCGAAAATGAGAAATTGAGCTATTTAAAAAAACCGGAAAAGATTTTCTTGGAAAACACCAATTTTATGTACCATCTATCCGATGGAAAACCCAATATTGGATCGATTAGAGAAACATTCTTTTTCAATCAATTGGCACAGAGCCATCGTGTTACTGCTTCAAAATGGGGCGATTTCATGGTCGACGAAAAGTATACGTTCGAAGTAGGAGGGCCGAATAAAAACTTCGAACAAATTAAGCGCGTTCCGAACTCCTACCTTGCTATTGACCTTGAAAATGGTACCGGGAACAAGGTGCCTTTGTGGTTGTTTGGAATGCTCAAATAAATAATTATCAAACAGAAAAGGGCTCTAATCCTTATTGATGTTGAGTTGTATTCTAAAAGATGTGCTAGTGCCTTTGCGTTCAAGCCAGCACAGGACCGCTTTATTTTCCTTTTGCCGGCGCGTATTTATACCCATGCCAACATCCAAATCCTAATGACAATTCTGGGTTTAATCAAACTCCAGAATCCGAATTTCGGTGCGCCTATTTTCCTGATGCAGCGAATCGGGACATTTCACATCGTTGCCGCAATTGTTTTTAAGCCGGGTTTCGCCGTAGCCTTTTCCGGTAATTCTTGCCGGATCGATGCCTTTTGAAACAATATATGCAGCGGCCGAAGCTGCGCGCCCTTCCGATAATTTAAGGTTGCGGTCGTCGGTTCCCCGTGCATCGGTGTGCGAACCAAGCTCAATTACCATGCTTGGATTTTCGGTCATTACCAGCACCACATAATCGAGCACTTTAGCAGCGTCTTTCCGAATCTCGGTTTTGTTCAGGTCGTAATAAATCCCTTCAAGCGCAATAATTCCACCTTCGGTTAGCTTCAATAACTTAAGTGTTTCGAGCATCGATTTTTGTCCTTTGGGAACTTTGATATTCGCCTTGCTTCGCGACGTGGAGAAATATCCCACGCGTGTTGCGCGAACCTCAAGTTCAGCACCTTCTTTTGCCACTGCTTCAAGTTCTCCGTAAGCATCGGCAAAATATTCCTGTTCGGTTTTGTCTTGCTTGTTTTTAACCACAACTTTGGCCGATGGAACAGGCGCACCGGTCTGCTCATCCACAATGTTTAAGCGAACGATTACTCCTTTCGGCGGCGCTATTCCGGTGCCCAAGCGCACGGCAACATCGTCGTCTTTCAAATTGCATGGAGCCTTAAAGCGCTTTTTAACTTCTGGCATCCCCTTTTTTACAGCGGTAACTTCGTATTCGTGGCAAGGGTTCAACGAAAACCGGTAGTACCCTTTTTCGTCGGTTTGGCCAAGGTCGCCTTGGTCGTTGGTGGCGGTTAAATCGTTCAGCGAAACGGTAGCTCCTTCTATCATAGCCTGGCTAAACATGTCATACACCTGCACATAGGCTTTGGGCCTGCGTATAACGAGCTGCACATCGCGCGAGGATCCTGCAACACAAGCCATTTCCTGTTCGCGTTCGTGCTCAGGATATCCCTTGGCGTTTGTAACAAAGCGGTACGTTTTACACGGATTCAGGTATACACTGGCCGAGCCCGACAAGTCTGTTTTAATAGCGAATTTCTTTTTCCCATCCACAAACACACTAACGTCTGCATCGCTCACAGGCGATAGCGCATCCTGGTCGCGAACTGTAATAATAGATGGTTTAGGCGTGTAGGTAAAACGGTAAACATCGTCGTTACCGGCACCTCCTTCGCGGTTCGACGAAATGTAGCCACTGCGTCGATCGTCCGAAATCCAAACGCCAAAATCGTCGAGCAAACTATTGATCGGCGATCCTGCATTTTCAGCTTGCAGCCAGGTGTCGTTTTCGCGTTGTGAGGTGTAAATGTCTAATCCGCCCAATCCGCCCCAGCCGTTCGATGAAAAATAGAGCAGCGAATCGTTGTGTAAAAACGGAAAAAGCTCATTGCCCGAAGTGTTTACACTTGCGCCAAGATTTACCGGTTTGCTCCACGTATCTCCGGTTTTTGTAGTCACATAGATGTCGGAACCGCCATAGCCGCCGGGCATATCAGACGAAAAATACAGCACATTGCCTTCGGAATTGAAACAGGGGTGGCCTGTAGAATATTCGGGATTGTTGAATGGAAATGGAGTAGGGGCAGACCAAGTTTTTCCATCGAAAGACGAAAACAGGATGGTTAATTTGTTTACCCGGTCTTTACTGCGCTTCACTTTGCCTTTGTAATAATTGTTTCGCGTAAATGACAGAGTCTTGGTTTTTTCGTTCCACGAAGCCGGTCCGTCGTGGTATTTTGAATTGATGGTTTGCGGCAGTGCAATCGCATTTTCGGCGAGCGAGTCATTGCTCATGGGCAAGGCATACAAATCGAGCCAGCGGCGACGGTTCCATGGAAATATCGATTTGGCAAATTCGCGGTTGAATCCGTTGGATACGACCAAGAGGTATTTTTGCGCGCCATTCGAAAATGGAGTAGGGCAGAAGTCGGCTCCGTCGGAGTTTTGATTCAGTTTTTGAATTCGGTAGCAGTCCGATTCGGCAAATAAAACCTCCTGTTTTTCCAATGTTTTCAGAAAAAGCCCCCCGCGTGTGTCTGCCGAGTTGAGGCTTTGACTTTTAGCGAAATTGCTTTTTGCTTCCTCGCGTTTACCCAACGACTCCTGAAGCTGGGCCAATTGCAGATAATCTGCCGATGAGCCATTTTCTCCAGCCAAGGCCTTGGCGAGCCAAAACTCGGCTTTTTCGGTTTGTCCGGTTTTGCTGTAGCAATCCGAAAGCTTACGCATCAGCGGTTTTTTGTCGGGCGAATTGCGTAAAACGTGTTCGTACAATTCAATTGCATCGCTATACGCATAATTGCTATATAGTTTGTTGGCCCGGCGTTCGGCCGGCGATTGTCCGTAAATGGTTGACGCTACCGAAAGAAGCAGAGTCACGGCAATCAGTCTGAGGAAAGAAGCGTGCATCATCATTAAAAATAGCGTGGTGTAACGGTTTTGTTTTTATTGAAGCCCATATCGCAGCGCACCATTATTTCGTGCGATCCGCCAACCGATCCACGTAATCCATTTATTGTTTGGTCGAATGCATAGCCAATTCTCAGGTATTGATTCGCTTGAATTTCTGCCAACCAAACCAATGCATTTCCGCTCCGATAAGAAGCCCCAAGCGCAACCACATCGAGCCAATAGAGGTTTGCGTTGAGGTCAATCTGAATGGGAGCTCCTGTTACGGCCTTAATCATTGCAGAGGGTTTGAGCTTGAATGTAGGATTGAGCGAAAACACGTATCCGCCGGTAAGGTTGTAATGTGTTCTGAGTCGAGCAGGATCGATTGCAAACAAATCTTTATCAGCCAGAATTGTATTGCGCATGTGCGGGATACTGAATCCGAGATATCCGTTTTTTCCGTACCAAAAAACACCGGTACCAAAATTCAGATTCCATTGCGAAACCGCATTTGCAAAGGATTCATCGTATGCATTATCGGGCGAAAGGATAATTTCGTTGAGGTTAATTCTGAAGTTCCGCGCTCCGGCTTGGAGCCCGAATGCCAGCCGCGACTTTTTAAACCGAAGCTGGTAGGCATATGTTCCCATGATGCCGGTGGTGTTCATCTCTCCTATACGATCTGTAACCAGAGAAAGTCCCAGTCCCATATTTTCGTTTTGCACGGGCCCGTGAAACGTTATCGTGCCGGTTTGGGGTGCGCCGGGGAAATCAATCCATTGTCGACGATACAGGGCAATAACCTGCATTTGGTCGAGCGTTCCGGTATAGGCCGGATTAATTGCCATCGGATTGAACATGTACATGCTGTACATCGGGTCTTGCTGAGCCCGAGCAAACCCGCTCATCAGCAAACAAATAATGAAAATGAATTTTGTCTTTTTCATGGTGCTTCAGCTTGGTTTATCTCCAGAGTGTTAAATAGCCTTTTCGTGTTTCGCTTTCTCCTTCAATTTTAATGAGGTAGAAATAGGTGCCTTCGGGAAGTTCCTCTCCGTAAAGTATTGTTCCGCGGTTGGCAACCCCGTTCCAGTCGTTGAGGTAATTGTCGTTTTTGTAAACCAGGTTGCCCCAGCGGTTATACACTTCGAGGTTAACGGTTCGGCCTTGCGTGAAATACACAACAAACTGGTCGTTTCGTCCATCGCCATCGGGCGAGAAGCCCTCAGGAATAAACACATCCTTTTCTGAACATTCCGAAGAAAGGGCATCAAGAAGAACGATATTCAATGTGTCGGATCCCGCGCAGGCCCCGTTTGTTGCCGTTACGAGGAACGTATTTGTGCCTGTTGCCAATCCGGTAATTAGCGGATTAACGACGGTATCGTTCGAGAAACTTCCTGCGCCCGAAATGAGCGACCAATTTATGTCGGCATTTCCTACTAGCTCTACTTGTGGCGTAAACTCTGTTTGTTGTGCGCAGAATGTTGTGTCGGAACCTGCGTTGAGCACCGAAGGCACAAACGACACAATCTGAACGGTATCGCTGCTAGTGCAAGAACCATTTGTAATAAGCCACACAAATTCATTTGCTCCCGCACTTAAGTCGCTTACAGCTGATGCATTGTTTAAACTATCCGACAGGGTAGCCGAAGTCGATAGGTTAATCCATACTCCATTTCCGGCCTCCGGAATATTCGCTTCGAGTGTGGACGAGTTTCCGCAAATGGTTTGATCTTCACCCGCATCTGAAGGCGTTGCCGGTTCGTTCGCCGTAATTGTTACGGTATCTGTTTGAGTTACCCCTTCAAATGTTACCGACCAAACGAATGTATTTTCGCCCGGTGTGAGGCCTGCTACTGGTGTTGTATTGCTGCTTGGGTCCGCACTGGTAGCAGATCCGCCAAGCTGAGACCAGAACGACTCGCTTCCTTCGGGTGCTTGATTCGCTGCAAGTGTTGCTTCAAAGCCGCAGAGTGTTTGATTTTCTCCCGCATCAACCGTCCAGGTAACTTCACCAACCGTAATGAAAACGGTATCGTTTGCGCACAGTTCAGGCAAAGGGAAGCCCGAATCGCAAACGGCAATTACAATGGTGTCGATTCCTGTAAAGCCCGCATCTGGAATATAGGTGTAGCTTCCGTCTTCTTCCAGGGTAAATGTTCCGTTGTTGGGGCCATCAAGAAGAATGGTGTCGGCGCTAAGGCTGGTGCTATCGATATCAAAATCGTTCAAGAGGATATTCCCAACCAGCGTATCGCCCGGATTAATGTTCTCGTATTCGTTTTCAATACCCGGTGGATCGTTCACCGGAAGAATCACAATGATAATCGTATCGGGCAAACAGATTTCGGGCAACGGTATTCCTTGGTCACAAACATTTACGACAATGGTATCGACGCCGTAATAGTTCGAGTCGGGCGTGTAGGTAAATGTTCCATCGGGATTAATATCAATCGTACCGTGTATTGGTCCGCTTTGCGGAATGGTATCGGCAATTAATGTGGTTCCATCAGGATCAAGGTCATCGTTCAAGAAGCTGGCACTGATGGTTTGATCTTCAAAAATGGTTAGGGAATCGTTTGTTATGATTGGTGGATCGTTAATGGTATCGTTAATGAAGATTATCACCGTATCGGGCAGGCAAATTTCCGGTAAAGGGAAGCCAGAGTCGCATACCGCAACGATGATGGTGTCTTGACCAATAAATCCGGGATTGGGCGTGTAGGTAAAGTTTCCTTCACTGTCAATTACGAAGATTCCGTTTGTGGCACCTTGAATCAACACCGGATTCGAACTCATCGGCGTGTTTTCGATTGGATCGCTGTCGTTATCCAGAATATTTCCGGTTACAACCGAATCCATTAAGCCGGCAAACTGATCGTTTTGCACCAATGGTGTATCGTTTACCGGTGAAACCACGATGAACAACGTGTCGAATCCGCACTGCCCGGGAGGTACGATTGCGCTGTCGCAGACTTGCACTACCACGGTATCGTTTCCGTAATAATTTTCATCCGGAACATAGGTGAAGCTTCCATCCTGCCCAATGTCGATGCTTCCGTGCGCTGGTCCGGACGCTGCAACAGTGTCGGCAACAAGTGTTGATCCATCGGGGTCGGTATCGCCGTTGTTCAAAAAGTTGGATGTAAGCACCGAGTCTTCGAGCAGTGTAAGGCTGTCGTTCGTAATTATCGGTGGTTGGCTGCAGAAACGGATGATTTGTACTTCGTCGGTTGTGTCGGTACAAGCGCTGCCTAAAATGGTCCAGCGCAGCACGGTTGTTCCTTCGCCCAAGCCTGAAACGGCGCTTGTTGCCGAACTGCTGTCGGCGAAGATTGCCGTACCGCTAACTACAGTCCAGAAGCCTTCGCCACTTAAGGATGCTGTTGCGTTCAGCACTACATTCGAATCGCACGAAAAGATGTCGTCGCCGGCAAAGGCCGTATCGCCGAGTACAACGGTAATCTGGTCGGTTGTTTCGGGACATGTGCCATTCGAAATCCGCCACTCAAACACGTTGTTGCCCGCACTTAATCCGCTTGCGGTAGTTTGGGCGGCATCGGCTGCCGCTACGAGCGCATTGCCCGAAACAACAATCCATTGGCCGCTGCCAGAGCTTGGTATGTTGGCCGAAAGTTGAACAAAATCGCTGCAAACGAGTTGGTCTTCGCCTGCAATAGCCGAATCGGGCGGTGTTGTGCGCGTAACAGAAACTTCGTCAAACACATCCGGACAGCCGGCACCGTTCGAAACGGTCCACCGCAACACCAAAGTTCCAACTCCAATTGCGCTTACATTGGTATTGAATGTATCTGGATTTTCTATCGTCGCATTCCCGCTTACGATGCTCCAAACGCCTGTTCCAACCGCAGGAATTTCGGCATTCAACTGCGCGGTATCCGAACAAATGCTAATGTCATCGCCGGCAAATGCTGAATCGGGGGCAACAAAACGCGTAATTGAAACCTCATCGGTTTGTGTCGGACAAGCACCATTGCTGATGGTCCAGCGCAATACGGTTAAGCCCGTATCAAGCGAGGTAACGCCGCTCAACGGATTTGAAGGGTCTGCAATCAAACCGTTACCCGAAAGAATGCTCCACAAACCAGTGCCAGTGCCTGGAAGATTGGCATTTAGCTGGGCAACCGAATCGCAAACAATTACATCTTCTCCGGCATTTGCGCTATCGGGAGGCAGGCTGCGCACAACCTCCATTTGGTCGCTCGCTACACAGCTTTCGTTCGTTACGGTCCATTGCAAAATGGTAACTCCGGCTTCGATTCCGCTTAGGCTGGCGTTTGGCGAAAGCGTATCGGATAGAACTGCATTTCCGGATACAACCGTCCAAACCCCTGTTCCAACAGAAGGCAATGCTGCCGAAAGTGTTGCTGTGTCTGAACAAATGGAAAGATCGGGACCGGCATTGGGCGTTATCGGATTTTTAGAAACGGTAATCTCAAGCGTGTCGCTATTTGCAGGGCAATCGCCATTGCTTACAGACCAAACGATTTGGTTGACTCCACTGCTAAGGTTTGCAATTCCGCTGTTTGCATTGTTTGGGTCGTCAAGTGTACCGGTTCCGGAAAGGACTGTCCACGCGCCATTACCTGTTTCAGGTGTATTTCCCGAAAGGGTGAACGTAGTTGAACAAATGCTGGTATCGTTTCCGGCAAATGCTAGAGAAGGAGGGGCAAAGCGGAAAACGTTAACCGAATCTTCCGTTGGTGGGCAATCGCCTGTTGTTACAACCCAGCGGAACGTATTCAATCCAACCGATAAACCGGTAACGAGCGTGTTTGGATCGCTTGGATTATTGATTGTAGCAGCGCCCGATACAACTTGCCATTCACCTGTTCCCGGGAATGGATCGGCCGCCTGTAAATTCGCGCTGTCAGTTCCACAAACCGAAACATCGCTTCCGGCATCGGCAATAACCGGCAATGAGTCGCGCTGCACCACAATTTGATCTGTGCTCGGTGGACAAACACCACTCGCGATGGTCCATTGAAAAACGTTTACTCCGGCCGCCACATTCGTAACGATGGTATTGGCATTCGAAGCATTTTCGAACGTTCCGCCTCCGGTAATTACCGACCAGCTGCCACTACCTGTAACTGGCGTGTTGGCTGCGAGTAAAAAGGAATCGCTGCAGATTTCTGCATCAGCTCCGGCATTTGCCGCATCGGGTGGCGTATTAATGTTGAGGGATACAAAATCAGAATCGGGCGCACAACCTGAATTACTTACCGTCCAGATTAAAACCACCGTGCCCGGCGATAATCCCGAAATTGTGCTTTGTGGATTGGCAATCGCTTCAATTATTCCATTTCCGCTTTGAATGCTCCAGGCGCCGGTTCCCGAAAGCGGAGTTGTTGCGTTTAATGCTGCAGTATCGGCACAGGTTTCAATGTCGTTTCCGGCAATTGCTTCGGATGGAGGCTCGGTAACGGTTAGAACTAAACTATCGCGTTCTACCGGACAAACACCGTTTGAAACCGACCATTCAAGTTCTATAATCCCTGCTGCTGCTGCCGTAAAAATGGCCGCGGGATTTGCATTCGCGTCGAATGTACCAGTTCCAGAAAGCACTGTCCAAACACCGGTTCCAATGCTCGGAGTATTTGCCGACAGGCTTTCTGATTCGCCGAAACAGAAGGTTTGATCGGTTCCTGCAACTGCTGCATCGGGCGGAGCGAAACGGGTAATGCTTACCTGATCGAAGGCCTCGCATGCGCCGTTTACCTGTGTCCAGCGGAACACGTTTTCACCAATTCCCAATCCGGTAATACTTGTAATTGCCTGATTGGGTGAGGCAATTGTTCCAGCACCCGAAATCAAACTCCAGGTGCCTGTTCCTGTCGAAAGGGCGTTTAATGTAGCATTATCGGTACAAATCGCTTGGTTTTCGCCGGCATCCGGTGTTACAGGATTTTCAGATACCGTGATTGTAACAGTATCTGAAGTTGCGGGACAGGCCCCGCTTGAAACCGTCCAAATCAATACGTTATCGCCAACGGCTAGGCCAGAAATCTGATCGGTAGGCGATTGGGGGTTTCCGAAAGAAGCACTTCCGCTCAGCACGCTCCAGGTTCCACTTCCGGCATCGGGCGTTATTGCCGCCAAAACTGCAGTAGTGGCGCAAAGCGATTGGTCAGTTCCGGCATTGGCCTCACTTGGTGGCAACGAGCGCGTTATGCTTACCGTATCGCGGCTAATGCATAAGTCGTTGGTGATGGTCCATTCCAGAAGAAGCGTTCCCGGTGCGATGTTAACAACCGTACTATTGGCTTGTGTTGAGTTTGAAACAGTTCCGTTACCCGATAATACCGTCCAGAGGCCGGATCCCGCAGAAGGGACATTTGCCGCAAGCGTTGCCGATGTGTTGCAGATGGATTGATCGGCTCCGGCATCAGATAAGATTAATTCATCGACAAGAATGCTCACGACATCGCTGCTTGGCGGGCACGTTCCATTGCTGATGGTCCAGGAAATCTGATTGTCGCCTATCGAAAGGTTGCTAACCGACGTTGAAGCACTTGCTGTATTTGCAATGTTGCCGCTTCCGGTGTTAAAGCTCCAACTACCGGTTCCAACGGTTGGTGTATTCGCGTTTAATTCTGTGCTATTTCCACAAAGCTGTTGATCGCTACCGGCAGCGGCCACGCTTGGCACTTCATCGCGTTGAATGCCAATTACTGCGCTCGATGGCGGGCAGGTACCATTCGTAACCGTCCACGTAAATGTATTTGCACCAATGCTGAGGTTGTTTACACTTGTTGATGCAGAGCTTGCGTTACCAAGTGTTCCCGTTCCTGAACTCACGGTCCAAAGGCCCGTTCCGATAAGCGGTGTGGTTGCGGATATTGTGCCTGTTGCCGAACAAATTTGCTGGTCGGCTCCAACGCTCGCTGTGCTTGGTGGTAGACTACGCTGAATGCTCACCTCATCAAAAACAGCAGGGCATACGCCATTGGTAACGGTCCATCGGAAAACGTTATTTCCGGCACTTAAATTCGAAACAGCAGATTGGTTGTTTGAAGCATCAGCAAGCGATCCGCTGCCCGAAATAACAGTCCAAACGCCACTTCCAAGCGATGGTGAGGCTGCGTTTAATGTGGTGTTATCGGCACAAATTTGTTGATCGTTACCGGCATTCGCGGGCAAGGGTTCTTCGAAACGGGTAATGGTTACTTGACCCGTAGTTACCGGACAAACTCCATTGCTCACGGTCCATTGAAACACGTTGGCTCCTGAACCCAGATTGCTTACAGAAGTTCCTGCGCTGGTAGCATCGGCAATTGTTCCGCTACCCGAAACCAAGCTCCAGCTCCCGGTTCCGATAACAGGAATCGTTGCTCCCAATGTTGCATTGGTAGAACAAACTTGTTGATTTGTGCCTGCATTTGATGGCGAAGGAGCATCAATACGTGTTATCGCTACCGTATCAACCGAAATACATATTCCACCATTTGTAATTGTCCATTCAAACAAGCTGGTTCCAACAGCAATTCCTGTTACGTTACTTGTTGGTGATGATGGATTTGCTACTGTTCCACTTCCTGAAATCAAGGTCCAGTTTCCAGTACCAACAACCGGTACATTCGCTTCAAGTGCTGTGTTATCGAAACAAATGGTTTGGTCTGCACCGGCTGCTGCATCGGTTGGTAAGGCAAAAACGGTGATATTTATCGAATCACTAATTTCACATTGGGCATCATCTTCAACAATTATCGAGTAAAACCCATTTTGGTCTACAACAATCGAATCGTTTAAAACCGTCGAATTGTCGGGCGCTGTCCAAGTAAATACGGCATTGTTTAATCCAGCCGAACTGGTAGCAGAAATGCTGATGGTTTCGCTACCGCCTTCGCAGAAAGTGGCCGATGGTGGCACGAATGCACCCAAGCTCAAATCGCCAAATGGACAGCAATTTATAGCCGAAACGCTCACCACATTATCGCCATAGTTGCAATCTGGTATGCTGCTAAGCGGAAAATTAAACGGGGGCGGAGTTGTTCCATCGTCATTCAATACAGCGAATAGGTTAAACGGCTTTGGCAACGATAAAATGTCGAGTGTAACGCTTATGGTTTCGGTTTGGCCGGGCAATAAGTTTTGTATTGAAATGGCTGTTCCCGTTGTTGGA
>JBKCFX010000022.1:0-3035 GCA_046303595.1 Bacteroidia bacterium | reverse complement strand
TATTCGTTATGCGCGAAATGTGCGTGTAGGTTAAAGCAATGCCAGCGGTGTGGGAAGGATTTATAAGTTTTTTTGGGCGGCTGCTTCGCACCGCGCTCTCCGCGCTACATGGTAGCTTGCTTCGATCGCTGCCGCGGGCATCTCGTTAGGATGCGAGTTTGGAATTAACAGCGACATTTCGTGTAGGACATTGGGTACTATGGAGAGCAGCGGCAAGATTCAAACTGCTTGATTGAATTGCTTCATAAGGTGATTGATGAGACCAATTAACCCCATTACATGTACGTTTTCTCTGAGCGAATAGCTTTCCTTTCCTGGGATGACGACATACAGCATTTTAAGATTTAGATCATTCATCACTTCATAATTTCCACGACTAAGCGAGGGAACGGAGCTCAATTTCATTTCGACTCCGATAGGTTGTTTATTAGGAGATGAAATAATTAAATCGACTTCCGCGCCATGGCTGGTTCGATAAAATTGCATTTGGAAATTGATGGGCAATATCATTTTTATTTGCTGGATTACAAACCCTTCCCAAATAGCACCCGCAAGGGGATGCGCAAGTAAATCGTTAAATTCATAAATGCCCTGAAGTGTGTTAAGAAGCCCTGTATCACGAAGGTAAATCTTAGGCGATTTCACCAACCTTTTACTGGTGTTGGTCGAGTATGGCTCCAGCAGGTCAATTAAAAAGGCTTGTTGTAGAAAGTAAAGATAGGTCTTAACACTTGGAGCGCTTACGCCAAGCGATTTTGAGAGGGTAGAATAATTCAGAATTTGCCCTTGGAGATGCGATAACATGCGAATTAACTTTCTCGACTCGCTGGGTGAAACAGGCAAGCCCATGAGCGGTAAATCTCTTTCTACGTAGGTTTGAATAAAACTTTCACGCCAACGAAAGCTCGATTTTGCAGAATTCGCAAGCAGAGCATTCGGGAATCCGCCTCTTACCAAAAGATCAGTTTCGTTTATTGCTTCGCTGAGTTCAAGGATATGTATGGGTTGAAGCTCTTTGAAGTAAATTCTTCCAGCAAGTGTTTCCGAACTGTCGCGAATCAATTCTGGAGAAGCAGAGCCCAGCAAAATAAATCGCCCCGGTGCGCGGTGTTGATCGACCATGGCCCTCAATATGGGGAACAACGATTTCATTCGTTGAATTTCATCCACTATTATGCACTTATCTGCATTTGTTTCAAAGAACAAAACCGGGTCGGCTAATTTGTTTTCGTCTCTTGGATTCTCCAAGTCAAGGTAAATGGAATCTTTTTTGAGCTCACTTACTAGTTGTTTGGCCAATGTCGTTTTCCCAACCTGGCGGGGCCCAACGAGGCAAACGACAGGAAAATCCTGAATCAATTCAAGCAATTCGGATTTAACTATACGGTCTAACATAGGTTATTTTTAACCGTGTAAATTTAAATATTAACTTTAGATTTACACGGTTAATTTTAGCTCTATTTAAGCTCACCAAGACAATTCAAGCACACAACCTACTTCGCATACATCACCTTAAAGCTTCGTTTTAGCCGAATTTACCGCTTCGAGAGCAAAGAAATACATGCCTTTGGTTATGTTCAGCATTAAAATAATGAGACTGTGCTGGCCGGCCTTTCGTGCACTATTCAAAATCACCACAAATCAAGCTTCTTCAATTCCACTTTTTCGGGAAAGAAATAATTTGCACTCGATGCAAAGGTTTCGGTATAATCGCTCACATAAAACTCCATGTCCGCATTCCCTGCATGCAGTAAATTGCGTGTCTGTAATTCGTGCATAACCTTGGCGGCCACCATTTCAGCAGAATCAAAAACGGTGATGCTCCCTTTGTAAAACGATTCGATTTCGGGACGAATCAAGGGATAATGCGTACAGCCCAAAATAATGGCGTCGATGCCTTGCAAGGATTTTTTTTCGAGATAGGAATGAATAATCGTTCGCGAGATCTTATTGTTAAAAAAACCTTCCTCAATCATCGGAGCCAAAAGTGGTGTTGCCAATGATGTTACCTCAGCTTTTGGAGCCTGCTTTTTAATTTTACGCGGATAGATGCCCGACGAAACGGTTCCGCGCGTGGCGATGAGACCTATTTTACCTTGCGGAAATTGTTTTGCAATGGCCTCGGCAGCAGGGTCAATTACATTTATAACCGGAACTTCGTCACCCGCCAAAGCTTGAACCGCTTTGTAAGCATAAGCCGAAGCCGTATTACAGGCAATCACAATCATTTTGCATTTGCGTTCCAATAGATAGCGCGCTATACCGGTTCCATACTGCTCAATGAGCCCGGCAGATTTGTCACCGTAAGGAAAATGTGCTGTATCGCCCACATAAATCAGATTTTCATTTGGCAACAAGCTATGAATAGCTGCTGCAACGGTTAATCCACCAATTCCCGAATCAAATATCCCAATGGGTGCCGATGCATCTGCCATACTGCAAGAATAAAAAAAGCGCCCCGAATTGGAGCGCTTTTCAAAAGATTTCTTTTAAAAATACTTATTGTAAACCAAGTTTCTTCTTTACCAAAGCCAGGAGGTTATCGCTTTCTTCCCAATACAAAAATGCACCGGTTGATGTATCGACCACATAGGTGTAACCGTTTTCTTTGGCAACTTGCTCGATGGCTTTCTTTGCCTTGTTTACAATGGGTTCGATGAGTTTAGTTTCTTCGGCCTGAAGGCTTTCCTGCGCCTGCTGCTGGAAATTCTGGATACGGGTTCCCAAACCTGTCAACTTTTCCTCGGCTGTTTTCTTTGCCAATTCCGACATTTTCCCGCTTTCGGCCGTATACTTATCCTGCTCGGTGCGGTACTCTGTCATCATTTCCTGAAGGAGTTTTTCGGCTTCTTTGGTAACAGAATCCATTTTAGCCATGGCCGCCTTGCGCTCTGGCATTAGGCTTAACAATTCGGCAGAATTGATGTGACCAAACTTTGGACTTTTTTGTGCGAAGCCGGGAGCAGCTAACAAAATGGCAAATGTTGCCAGGAAAAATGCGATTTTATTCATTGGTAGATTGTTGAGTGTATGTG
>JBKCFX010000021.1:0-4804 GCA_046303595.1 Bacteroidia bacterium | reverse complement strand
CGATCTTGATTCAAAGCCCTTCGCTTTTCAATTCGGGCTTCGTATCGGGGAATAAATCTTTCCGGATTCGGAAGATTATACATCTGAAGATGAAAGCGCCAAATTCCTAAAATCTTACGATTGGGCTTTTGTTTTACATAGGTTAGAAGGTCTGTTGTGCTTATTTCAGAATTGTTCCCAAGCACTTTATTTTTAGTGAGCAAATAATCACCTTTTTTAAGACGACGTACCGGACTGCATCCAACCGCGAGTGCAAAGCAAAACAGCAAAGTGGAAATTTTGCCGTAGTGTTTCAGGTTAAACCATAAACGTTTTCGCATGCGTGCGGGATTGTTGCTACCTTTGAATCTCCAAAAATAACGCTTTTACATGCTCGGCAAAATCAGAATTCAGCGTATTCAAAAGCTGCATCAGAAAAAGTATCGTCTGCAGGAGAAACGCTTTATTGCCGAAGGAACAAAGACCGTTTTGGAATTGATAAAGCATGGTTTTCCGATTGAGAGTATAATTGCTACAGCAGATTGGATTGAACAATATACGCTTGAAAAGCAAAGATTAGTTTGTATTGAAGCAGAAAAATTCGAGCTCGAAAAAATTTCATGCCTTCAAACCACACCCGATGTATTGGCGGTTTGCGAAATGAACCAGATTACACCGCAGAAAATTCGTGCAGATCAATTGACACTTGTTGTTGACGCTGTTCGCGATCCGGGAAATATGGGAACAATCATCCGACTTGCAGATTGGTTTGGTGTTCAGCAAATTCTCGCCACGGAGGATACAGTTGAATGGTCAAATCCAAAATGCATACAGGCGAGCATGGGTTCGTTCATTAGATTACGGCCCTGTTACATGCAGATGGATGAGCTTGATGCCTTATGCAGAAACAACAACAGCTTCGCCGCAGATCTCGATGGCGAGAATGTGTATTCGACCTCGTTTGAATGGGGAGGCATTCTTGTAGTAAGCAGCGAATCGCATGGATTAAACCCGATTTTTAAAAAGAGCGTGAAGCAGATTCTAAGCATTCCTTCTGCACACACCTCCAATGAAGGGCCTGAAAGCCTGAATGTTGCAACCGCTGCGGGTATTCTTCTTTCCGAATTTTATCGGCGAAAAGACATACAGAAACGCTAATTTAATGCAGACTTCATATAGATTGCAGTATCGTTTATCTCGTAAGAAATGTATTTTTGAGGCATGTTTCGTTTGCTGATTCGTCCGATTTTGTTTTGGTTCAAACCCGAAACTGCCCACCACCTTACCGCTACCTTGTTTTCGATTGTTCTTTACATTCCAGGGATGCGATCAATAATGAAATGGATGTATGCACCGCCTATTTCTGCTCTTCGCGTTTCAAAAAAAGGTCTGAATTTTCCGGCCCCTGTGGGATTAGCCGCCGGGTTCGATAAGGATGCGAAGTTATTTCGCAACTTCGGGCTCCTTGGTTTTGGCTTTATCGAAGTTGGTACCGTAACGCCGCGCGCTCAAGAAGGGAATCCCAAGCCGCGCTTGTTTCGTTTGCCCAAAGACCGTGCATTAATTAACCGAATGGGCTTTAACAACGAGGGTGTGGATGCGATGGTTGAACGATTGAAAAATCGAAACAAAGGATTAATCATCGGAGGTAACATTGGAAAAAACAAAGACACACCGGCCGAAAAGGCCCACGAAGATTATCTAATTTGCTTTGAAAAACTTTACGACTACGTCGATTATTTTGCCATAAACGTAAGTTCGCCAAATACACCGGGCTTGAGAGGTTTGCAAGAAAAAGAGCCCCTCATGCTTCTCTTGTCGACCATACTCGAAGCGCGGAAACACAAAACAGCAATCAAACCTGTTTTGCTTAAAATTTCGCCCGATTTAAATGAAGAGCAAGTGCGTGAAATTGCCGGAATTTGTAAGTCTGCAGGATTAGACGGAATAATCGCAGCCAACACAACACTTTCGCGCGACGGATTGGTAAGCAAAACCTACGAGATTGAAGATTGTGGCAGCGGCGGTTTAAGCGGCTGGCCATTGAAAGCTCGCTCGAATCGCATTATTCGCATTGTGCGAGAGGTATTGGGAAACGATGCACTTGTTATTGGTTGCGGAGGCATCGAACGAACAGAGGATGCTGCTGAAAAACTCGAAGCCGGAGCCGATTTGGTACAGGTTTACACCGGATTTATTTACAAGGGGCCGAGACTGATTAAAAACATCAACAAGCAATTGAAACCGCATGCTACACATCACTGAGTGCCCGCGCGATGCCATGCAGGGAATTAAAGAGCCCATTGCTACGGCTTCCAAAATTGCCTACCTCTCGAAACTGATGCAGGCCGGCTTCCCGGTAATCGATGCAGGTAGTTTCGTATCTGCTGCGGCAATTCCGCAAATGGCCGATACTGCTGAGGTATTCGATGCAATTATGGAAGTTAAGACCGAATCTGAAATCTTAGCCATCGTTGCCAATCAGCGTGGTGCCGAAGATGCAGCTGCTCATGAGCGCGTTTCAATATTAGGATATCCATTCTCGGTTAGCGAAACATTTCAATTGCGGAACACAAACGCTACCATTGATGCATCATTTGATCGCATTAAGGCTATTTTGGAAATTACGGCTAAAAAGAACAAGCAATTGCGCGTTTATCTCTCGATGGCGTTTGGCAATCCTTACGGCGATGTGTGGAATGAGCAACTGGTTAGCGAAATGGCATTGAGGATGAATAATTTGGGCATTCGTTCGCTTGCGCTGGCCGATACAATTGGGAATTCAACTCCCGAACTTATCTCTTCGTTGTTTAGCACCATCCGAAAGGCGCTACCTGCAGAAACCGAATTGTCGCTACACCTGCATTCCCGCCCCGAAGCTGTTTTTGAAAAAATGGATGCTGCCTGGGATGCAGGCTGTCGGCATATCGATAGTGCCTTACTTGGATTTGGTGGCTGTCCGATGGCGGGCGATACCCTCACCGGAAATATGGCAACCGAAACCCTTCTTGCCTGGTGCGAAAAGCGGGGTATCGAACACGGAATAAACCTAGAAATTTTGAGCGAAGCCAGGGCTTTGGCCGGGGAAATTTTTCATAGCGCAGCACAATAAATCCGTACCTTTAGCGGACGATTCAGCTTTTCAATGAAATTACATTCCAACATTCGTTTTACACTTTATTTGGTTATGATCTTGGCTTTCATTCAACTGAAAGGTCAAACCAATCAGCCCAGCTTCACCGAGTTATATGTGGCTTTCGATGAAGCAATACAGTTCACCGATAGCACAGATAGTCAAGAATTTCTAAATCGTTTTTTTGAAGAAAATCCCAAGGTACCGCAACCGACAAGTGCTCGTTTTTCGTTTGCGTTCAGTAAAAATTCAGCACTGAGGCATATTGCCAGAATGCGCTATGAAAATTCAATTGATTGTTCAAATGCATTGTTTTATATATCAAAATGCCAGCATGTTAAATACGTGGAATTTGTCCCGAATAACAGGCGATTTTTAACTCCCGATGATTTGGGTCCAAACACAACTTCATCCGGTGGGCAATGGTACCAATACAAGATTCAGGCTCAGCAGGCGTGGGACTTACAAACAGGAAGCAATACCGTTCGGGTAGCTGTTATTGATGATGCAGTTCAAACGAATCATCCTGAGTTGCTAGGCACATGTCTGCCCGGTTACGATGCAGCCGAACAGGATACGGATGTTGAGCCGCCTACAACAGCGCACGATCATGGAACACACGTGGCGGGTTTGATTGGTGCCCTCACCGATAATGGACAAGGGATGGCATCGCTCGCATATGGTGTTCGCATCTTGCCTGTAAAGGTAACGTTCGATAACAATCCCGACAATGTGGCGGGTGGTTTTGAAGGAATTGCCTGGGCGGTCTCGAATGGCGCCGATGTAATTAACTGCAGCTGGGGTTCTGAAACATATTCACAAACAGGCTTGGCCGTAATTCAGGATGCGATAAATGCCGGGATTACCGTGGTTGCCGCCGCGGGTAATTTTAACAATTCTGTTGTGCAATTTCCTGCGGGGTACGAAGGTGTAATTGCTGTTGGAGCAAGCACGTCGAGCGATACACGTTCATCGTTTTCCAACTATGGATCGTGGGTAGATGTTAGCGCACCGGGCTCCTTAATCTGGTCGCTTGCACCGAACAATGGTTATCAGGTCAAAAACGGAACATCGTTCGCCGCTCCGCTGGTGAGTGCGTTAGCGGCTTTGCTTAAATCCAATAATCCGAACCTCAGTCCTGCCGAAGTACAGGCCTGTATTCAAGGTGCTGCAGATGACATAAGTTTCCTCAACCCGGGGTTTAACGGATTAATTGGAGCAGGAAGAATCAATGCGTATGAAGCAATACGGTGTGTTCGGCTTAGTGAGGCAATGCACAACGTTTCGCTTTCGTTTGAAACGCCGATACCAAATCGTGTTTGCACCGGGATAATCTCTCCGCTTTTGCGCATTACCAATACCGGTAGCGAGGTGCTGAATTCGTTAAGCATCCGCTCACAGCTTGGTGATGCTCCGCCCTATTTTTATACCATTGATACTTCGCTGTTGCAAGGCGAAAGTATGCTCTTGCCTTTACAGGAGATTTATCCCGCACCGGGAGTTCAAAGCTATCGTGTTCAACTGCTTGGCTTGTTGAATGCAATACATTCGGATGCATACAGCCCCGACAATGTGCTGCAAGAGTCGATTGAAGTAATTGGCGGCCGTGGTGAATCGGGTCCGTTTAACGAAAATTTCGAAAGTGGAAGCTTCGCAACGAATTGATTGCAGGTTGTAAATGAGCATTACCCA
>JBKCFX010000020.1:0-1753 GCA_046303595.1 Bacteroidia bacterium | reverse complement strand
ACGAATTGGGCAATTATGTGGCCTCAAAATTCAGGATCCTCCAAAATATGGAATCCGACAATGTATTCATTTACTGCGCCGACGATCCGATAACAATAGAAGCACTCGGTACGCAAAAGATCGAAGCGCGAACCATTCCCTTTTCGCTTCATCAGCAGAACGGCGAATCTGCTTTTGTATCCAACGAAACCATTCATTTTAACATACAAAACGATCCATTTACCATGTCAATTTTTGAACTCGCCCTGCAGGGCAAACACAACCAGTACAATTCCATGGCAGCCGGAATTGCCGCCCGCGTTTTTGAAATCCGCAAAGATGTAGTGCGCGAAAGTCTGATGGACTTCGAAAACATCGAACACCGTCTCGAGTTTGTGGCTAAAGTTCATGGCATTGAGTTTATCAACGACTCAAAAGCTACCAATGTAAACTCAACGTGGTATGCACTCGAATCGATGACAACGCCGGTAGTTTGGATTGCCGGTGGTGTCGACAAAGGAAACGATTACGACATGCTAAAGGAACTAGTTCGCTCGCGTGTTAAAGCCATCGTTTGCATGGGCAAGGAGAACGAAAAAATCCATCAGGCTTTTGAAGGAGTTGTGAGTCAGATTGTTGACGCAGGTTCTGCTACAGATGCAGTTAAAGCGGCTTATCTGCTCGGAAAGAAAGGCGACACCGTATTGCTTTCGCCTGCATGTGCAAGTTTTGACTTGTTTGAAAATTACGAAGACCGCGGCCGCCAGTTTAAGGCTGCAGTTCGCGAATTATAAAATACAGGAGGCGAATCAAGATGAATATGCCGGTAATATACGCCAAGGGAGACCGTACGATTTGGATCGTCGTGCTGCTGCTTTCTCTTTTATCGATACTGGCCGTTTACACCTCTACGGGAACGCTTGCCCACGCCAAACAAGGCGGCGATACAGAGCATTACCTAATTAAACATGCAACGCTGGTGTTTACCGGACTTGCATTAATGTACATCACACACCTCGCGCATTACCGCATTTTTTCGCGTATTGGGCATCTGGGAATTTGGATAGCCGCGCCTTTGTTGGTTGCAACACTCATGAGCGGTGAGATTAACGATGCCAGTCGTTGGCTCACAGTTCCGGTTATCAATGCAAGTTTTCAGACATCCGATTTGGCAAAGCTTGCCTTGATCATTTACTTGGCCCGATCGCTTTCGCGCAAACAGGAACAAATTAAAGATTTTAAACAGGCATTTGTTCCGTTGATGATTCCAATCTTCATCACATGCGGTTTGATTTTGCCGGCTAACTTCTCAACTGCAGCATTGCTTTTTGCAACCTCCATGGTGCTGCTATTTATTGGCCGGGTAAATGTAAAATACATACTTGCACTTGCTGGAATTGGCGTTGTAGCATTTGGATTATTCGTTTTTATCGCCTTGAAATTTGATTTGCCCGGACGAATTGGAACATGGAAAGCCCGTATTGAGAATTTTATCTCAGGCAAGGAAGATGCGGAAGGAAGCTATCAAGCGAAACAATCAAAAATTGCCATTGCCAGTGGTGGCTTAATTGGTATGGGGCCGGGCAAAAGCGAACAGCGCAATTTTTTACCACATTCTTATTCCGATTTCATCTTTGCTATAATAATCGAGGAAGGTGGTGTGCTTACAGGCTCATTTGTAGTCTTGCTCTACCTCATATTGTTTTTGCGCGTCATACGCATGGTGCGATACAGCCCGCAAACCTTCGCCACTTTTTTAGCGGTTGGTGGTATG
>JBKCFX010000019.1:0-1889 GCA_046303595.1 Bacteroidia bacterium | reverse complement strand
GCCCTCAATTGATCAATCATTACATCACTGTTTTCATTGAGCTTTGCATTTCCTTTCATGAGATGAACTCTCAATATTTGGCTCTCCGGTTTAACGTTGGTAGTAATTGGACAGATTAACGTTGAGGGATGAATCTTATTTAAACTATCGGTCTGCACTATCAACACCGGTCTTGTTTTACCAGATTCGGTGCCAAAACTTGGATCTAAATTGGCAAGCCAAACCTCATTTTTTTTTGCGCCCATAATCGTCGAGTATTTCGAATTCTTTAAGCACCTTCATTGATTCTCCACTCACAAGTTTAGATTCCAAGGACAATCGGTCTGAAAGGATTTTCTTTCGCTGAATTCGATTGTAATAGTGAAGCGCTTCGTTTATATATCGATTCCTTGGTTTATTAATCATTTCAAGTAATTGCTCGGTTTCTTTGTAAAGAATATCGTCGAGCTTTAGTGATAGAGTTTTCATCGGCAGCTTAAGTATACATCTAAAGTATATACTATATTGCAGAATTCAAAATGAGAAATGGATTTATTTATGCTTGGCATAAAGCAATGGTTAATAATGTAAAAGATTGCATGGCAGCATCACCTCTATTCTTCCAACATAACGTTACCCGGCCTTCGGATGCAACCTCAACGTTAACAGGAAATTCCTGCCCGGTGCATTAATTCCGCTCGAAAAAGTGCGGTATTGCGTATCGAACAGGTTATCGATGCCACCCTGCACAGTGAGCCAATTCGTTACCTTATAACTCAGACGCATGTTGAGCGTGTACCAAGCCGGCATCCCATCGGGCGTTGCATATTGCTCGTTGTCTTCGCCATTGAGGTAATAGTCTTTTAGTCGTTTCCATCCGTTGTAATTTGCGAAGACCATGGCCTGCAAACGCTCTGTAACATACAAAAGTTCGAGGCGCGCATTGACCGGTGGAATATGGTCGAGCGGCGTGTGGCCGGTGTCGCTTACGATGCGGCCATACGTATAATTAACTCCGCCAGCAAAACTGAAATGCTTATTAACTTCGTAACGAATATTTGAATTGGCTCCGCAGATAAATGCTTTTTGTGTGTTCTGTGGCGCATACACTGCCGATTTTTCTCCTAAATAGCTTATACTGTCTGTACCATTCCACGAATAAGGCGACACGACAATGGCTTGTAAAAACCGGGTATAATAAAGCGTATTTTCCCACGAAAAGCCTTTGGTATTGCGATAGGCAAAGCCCAGTTCGGGACTTAAAGTCATTTCGGGTTTAATCGCAGCATTTGGCACAATGATTCTTCCAGGAACGGACTCGAAAATCTTGCTCAGATCGTCCACATTCGGAACGCGGTACCCACTTGATATACCTATGCGTAGTGTTGAATTTTCTTTAATCTGCTTTACAATACCTACCGAGCCGGCAAATACCGGAACGTTCTGCCTTATCTCAGTAAATGGCAAACGTAGAAACGAGGTATCGACAATGCTTGAATTCAACATGGAATACCCCAGACGTACCGAACTGTTCAGCCGTAAATTGCTGCGTATGTCCCTGCCATGAAGAACATATACACCGGAATTGAGCATGGTGTTTTCTCCGTCGGGATAACGCGTATCTGCCGCTGAAGAATTTCCATTTTCAAGATCAATAGATGAGGCGGTCGATTTCAAAAGATTCCATTGTGCATCGGCTCCAATGCGGAGCGTGTTTTTCTCTGCTTCGCGGATATACTCTACAAATGTACCTACAACCTGCACTTCTTCGATGCGGATAATCCGCTGGGCATCGTTAAATTTTCGGGTAATACGGCTTTCTTCAATATCCTGAAAATTTAATCCGGCTTTTATGCGACCATATGAACCGGGTTTAATGTTTCGACTGAAATCGTAAGCACCGAGAAATC
>JBKCFX010000018.1:0-8489 GCA_046303595.1 Bacteroidia bacterium | reverse complement strand
AAATTATACGTACCTCAGCATCCCTAAAGTGGATAAAGATGCTTTTCTACTGGCTCGTCTGCAAGGCTGGGACAAGAGCGAGTTGCTGCCCGGTGATGCCAATGTATATTTCGAAAATAATTATGTAGGACAAACGTATTTTGATACGCGCATTGTGGATGACACCTTGTCGGTAGGGCTTGGAAGAGACAACAACATCGTTGTAAAACGCAAGCAAGTAAACGAGTTCAAGGAAAAAACCAGCATTTCGGGCAATTCCAAAAAGGTAAGCCGGATGTATGAAATCGAAGTGCGAAATACCCGTAAATCGGCAATTGAGATTGAGCTCGAAGATCAGATCCCCTTAACGAATAACGAGCAGTTGGAAGTTGAAGTTTTGGAGACAGGAAATGCAGAGTATAACAAAGAAACCGGAAAGTTAACCTGGAAGCTCAAGCTGAATCCGGGCGAGAGCAAAAGCCTGCGTTTTGGCTATGCGGTTAAACATCCGAAGAAGATGATTGTGAATGGACTTTAATGCGTTTAAAGCCGCGGATAATCGATTGAAAAATGGAGTCCGCGGCTTTCTTTTCGCTGACGGGCGGCTTTAATAATCAGATAGCCTATCAGAATGAGGTTACGCAGTTCGCAAAGTGGTTGCGAGAGCGTTGTACGGCGGTACATGTTTTCGGTTTCGCGGTGCAAAATCTGCAGCCGGTCGAGCGCGCGCTGAAGTCGCACATTGCTGCGTACAATTCCCACGTAGTTGCTCATTATAAGCTGCAATTCTTTCAAATTCTGTGTAATCAACACCATTTCTTCGGGGTCGGCGGTGCCTTTAATATCCCAGGCAGGAATTGTTTCGCAGAAGGAAATAGATTGAAATGAATGAAGAGCAGTTTCTGCGGCGCGATGGGCGTAAACGAGCGCTTCGAGTAGAGAATTTGAAGCCAAGCGATTTCCGCCATGCAAACCGGTCGACGAACATTCCCCGGCAGCCAGCAGATTGGTAATCGAAGAACGTGCGTGCATATCGACCTTTATTCCGCCGCACATGTAATGACAGGATGGAACAACCGGAATAAAATCGCGTGTAATGTCGATCCCAAGTTGCAGACAATGTGCATAGATGTTTGGGAAGTGTTCTTTTAATGCCTTTGCATCGAGATGGGTACAGTCGAGCCAAACAAAATCATCGCCACGAGTTTTAAGTTCATGGTCGATGGCTCGTGCTACGATATCGCGCGGGGCAAGGTCAGCGCGTTCGTCATACGATTGCATAAATGCAACCTTATCCTGATTTCGGAGAATCGCGCCAAAACCCCGTAAAGCCTCAGTAATAAGAAAACTTGGTTGCACGCCCGGTTGGTATAATGCCGTTGGATGAAATTGCATAAATTCCATATGCTCAACTCGTCCTTTGGCTCTGTAAACCATCGCCACACCATCGCCGGTGGCAATTCGCGGGTTTGTGGTTGATGCGTACACATTGCCGGCTCCACCGGTAGCAATAAGGGTAATACGCGCAAGAATCGCTTCGGTTTTCCCCGTAAGCAGATTCAGAGCATACACGCCAAAGCAGGTAATTTCGGGCGTAGATGAATTAACATAGTGGCCAAGTTGATGTTCGGTGAGGATTTCGAGTGCAAAATAGTGATCATGTACTTCGATGTTCGGATGGTTCTGGACACGCTCAATAAGCGATTGCTCGATTTCAAAACCCGTTGTGTCTTTGTGATGTAAAATTCGTGGTTCAGAATGTCCGCCCTCCTTTCCCAAATCGTAGGCTCCCTGTTCGTTCAGGTCGAATTTTGTGCCCCATGAGATAAGCTCACGGATGCGGTCTGGAGCCTCGGTTACCACCATACGAACTGCCGATTCGTCGCAAAGTCCATCGCCTGAAACAAGTGTATCGGCGATGTGTTTTTCAAATGAATCATTGGCCGATATAACTGCAGCAATGCCACCCTGCGCATATTTCGTGTTCGATTCATCGCGGTCTGATTTGGTAATGATGAGCACGCTGCCAAAATCTGCAACTTTAAGTGCATAGCTTAGACCGGCAATTCCTGAACCAATTACAAGAAAATCAACTTTTTTCCATTCCATAATCCGACAAGCTCTGGCAATGCTAAAATTAATGCGAAATGAGTATATATTTGTTTTTTATTTATTTCAAATGCGCATCTTTATCCTTCTTGCTATTCTTGTTCTTGGAAATATCGGAATAACATCTGCTCAGGTTTTCGTATTCACCGATAATTTTGATTTGCCGGCCGGAGGCGAAACGCAGAATAATGCCGGACAAAACTGGTTGCTGAATCAGAATAGTTCCGGAGTAAACGGATGGTTTATCGAAACTACGTTCGGGAGCACATGCGGAACAGGGAATTCGCTTTTTGTAGCCGAGGACGATGGGTTTATTTTTGATCAAAGTTATAACACCTCTATTACCTCTGAATCTTGGGCTATATCCCCAATAATTAGTACAATTGGATTCAGTAATCTGGATTTTAGCTTTGATTGGCTTGGAATTGGCGAAGGGAGTTTTACCCTGTATGATTACGGGAGGTTATTGCTTAGTGCCGATGGTGGTTTGACTTGGAACGAATATAATTTTGATTTTACCAATACCACTTCTTGTGAAAATTTTGTAATTGAACTCGGCGCTGAGTACGAGAATATTCCGGAGTTCAGATTTGCTTTTAAATGGCGAAACGATGGCAGCATAGGTACTTTCCCGGGATTCAATATCGATAATATTGCGATTTACTCTGAACCCATCACCATTCTTCCCATTGATGGTCAGGTTTTTTGTGCAGGTGGAAATTTCGAAGTCAATACGGTTTTAACCGGCACATACGAACCCGGTAACACCTTCACTGTTTTGCTGTCCGATCAGTTTGGCAATTTTACAGCGCCAACCGAAATTGGCTTTTCATCCGGCACCAGTTTAAGCAGCATCACATTTAACCTTCCCGATAACCTAATAGCTTCGGGGACGTATTTTATTCGTGTTATATCATCAACTCCTGCCTATCAAAGTGCCCCAGTTGGTCCGCTTAACATTGAGACGCCTGTTTTTGATTTGTTAACCTCGGGCGGAAGCACCAACCTCTGTAACGGACCGGTAACCATTTCGACAGCAATTAGCATTTTGGAGCTCGAATGGTCTACGGGCGCAGTTTTAGTGCCTCAGATAACCGTTAACAATCCGGGGCTCGTTTATGCCAACGGCCGAAATGCCATCGGATGCCTGGCTATTTCGGATACTATTGAAGTAATTGAAACTGTGCCGATCGTTTTAACCACGACTCCCGAATCGCCGATTCAATTTTGCGGCATACCCATTACGGTAACCGTAGCGCCCGGTTTCGACGTATTCAATTGGTCGGATGGAAGTAGTTCGAACACGTATCTGGTTGATGAAATGCCTGCTTCGCCGATATCTTTAGTGGCAACAGATACAAATGGGTGTGTCCTTGATCCATACTTCGTAGATGTTGAATTTATTTCAGACATTAACATTCCAATTAGTCCCGAAAATCCTGCAATCTGCGGCGGAAACCCTGTTGTCCTTGATGCTGCTCCGGGATTCCAGAATTATGTTTGGTCGAATGGGGCAACCGGCAGTTCAACAGAAATTGCTTTTGAGGGCTTCTATTTTGTTGTTGCGGTAGATCCGGGTGGGTGTTTCGCTAATTCCGATACCATTGAGGTAACACAAGGCCAATACCCAATTGCAAATTTTTCATACGCGCAGAGTCCGGGTTCGTATACCATAACATTTACCAATACAACACAAAATGGTGTTGATTTCGAATGGATTATCGATACATTGGGTGGTCAAAACGAAGAGAACCCGGTTTTTTCTTTTCCTGAAAACGGCCCCTATTCTGTAACCTTGGTGGCAAGCAATGGATGCGGCGTCGATTCGATTACGAAATTGGTTTTTGTCTCTTTTGTGGGCCTTGAGGATTTAAACAGTGCTTCACAGCTTAACATAGGACCAAATCCTGTGGCAGAACAATTGTTTCTCTATAACATGAACGAAACATTCACCCTTAAATCTACGACTATTTACGATTTACAGGGAAAGATTCTACTTTTTGTTGAAAACAATTTGCCGATAAATGGAACGGTTACGCTTAATTTAGAATCTTTACAAAGTGGCTTGTATTTCATAGAGGTACAAACAGATAGAGGAGTTTTCAATTCGAGATTTATTAAAAAATAGGACACACTGCTATTCTTTTTGCTAATTATATTTGCATTTAAGATTATTATTTCTACTTTTGAGTGTCCAATCGTTTGGATAATGCCATGTATTCTGCTTTTTGGGTAGATATGCAGAATACGGTTGGTGGTTTGTGAATGCTGCGGGGCTCAAGGGGGTCCCGCAGCATTTTTTATTTCCGTAACTTTTAACATCCTTCTTGCGTAAGGAAGTCGAATCTGGAACGCGATGCTGCACATGTACCTCAGACTGGTTATTCTGTCGCTGGTTATTGCCACAAAGGCAAGGGCCCAGCTTGCATGCGGTTATCAATTCGCTCAGAGAACCGATATTGCTTACCAGCATCTTCCTGAAGAATCGCCCACACGCGAATTGGTTTCGGGTGGTTTAGAGCCCGGCATTTCCGATACGCTATCGCCAAGCGACGAAGAATTTTTCGAAAACCAATCCATCGGATTCAATTTTACCTTCAACGGAAACACCTATTCTTCAATCGGAATAGCTTCGAACGGATATGTTTGGTTCGGAAACGAAAGCCCTTTCCGCTTATCCGGTATCGTTTATCCGTATACCAATATTCTGCAATCCGATTATCCTTTTGATGGCGTTATTTCTGCATTGAATGCCGACCTTGAAGGGCGCTGGTCGGGCGAAAATGCGAGCATTCGTACGCGCACAAATGGAGTTGCCCCCAACCGAACATTCACAATCGAATGGCGAAACTTTAAAATTCAGGGCGATGCAGAAGCTGTTGGGTTTTGCGGCGAATTACGAAACCGCTTCGACTTTCAAATCAAACTCCTCGAACAAAATTCCGAAATACAGATTGCTTATAACACAAGTCCATATTGTTTCCAAGGATTTGAAGCGTTTTTCCAGATCGGGTTGCGAGGCAACTCTTCTTCCGATGTGCATACAAGGCAAGTAAATCCGGGCAACACCGCCTGGCTAACTTCGCAGCTTGGTTTCAGTCCTTCAACCGCTGTAATGCGCTCATCGGCACCGGTTACCTTGCCCGTTGCAAATCTCAGTTATACATTCAAACCCGGGCTTGCCGATTCGCTTGTTTGGTTAGGCATAAATTCCAATTGGTTCGATTCTCAAAACTGGAGCGGAAACACCATTCCCGGTCGATGCAATGGAGTCTACATTCCTGCCGGATTAAACAATTATCCGATTTTATCAGGTGCACAGGCTGCTTCGTGCGGCAATTTAACCATTGCCGCAGGGGCTGCACTTGAATGCTCCGGTGAGTTTAGTGCGCACCTTACTATTTTCGGCAGTCTCCGCAACGATGGTGCACTTTCGAATTCTGCCGCATCTTTTATCTCCCTTGCCGGAAATAGTGCTCAAAACGAAATTTCGGGTTCTGGTATATTTACCGCAGCCGATTTGTTCCTCACGGCCGCATCGACATACTCCATCGGGAATGATTTGATTGTACGAAGCATAAATATCAACGCGGAGAGTACGCTTCGCCTCAATACCCATGTTTTGGATGTATTCTCATTTCAGCAGAGCGGTATCATTGATCAGCAAAACGGCATACTCATTCTGGAAGGCCACCCTCAACATATTCAGTTAAACGATAGCACATTTTTCGCTTCGCAGGGCACAACATGCTTTGGGAATGGTGAACTTTGGAACATGCCCGGAAATCAACTGGTTCCATCACTCCATTACCATAACCTATGGATTCGTACCAACAAAGATTTTACCGTTCAATTAGGCGATAATGGAGAATTTTCATGCCACAACCTGGCGTTTTACAATCCCGGAGAAAGAGGTGGTGTTGCCGAAACTGCATCAAATTTAGTTGTGTCGGGTGTTATTTCGCTAGGTGCCGATAGTTTGCCGGGTACTGTATTTATAATTAACCACAATATTCACCAAACCAACGGCAATAGTCCGTTCGAAACGGGAGCAAGTGATGCGTTGATTATTCGTCATGCATCGAACGTTCAGCGAGCCATAACAGGAAGTGGAATGCGCAAATTTGATGGAACTGTTTCCTATCAAAGCGACCAAACGCAGGCAGTTGTTAAAGGCGATTACCGTAATTTATCCATTCAAGGTCAAGGTGAGCGTATTAACTCCGGAAAACTTACTGTTAAAGGTATAATGCGGCTTGAAGCGGGTACATTTCAAACCGGCGACAGTCTTGTGTTAAAATCGGATGAACAGGGTACAGCGTTAATTTCGGGAGTTGGTACAGGAACATTACAAGGAAAAGCTTTGCTGCAGCGGTATATTCATGGCGATGCTATTCAACATGTTAACCTAAGTTCGCCAATTAACGCTATAAACTGGTCCGAAAATGAAGCGTTAACCGAAAGTCTGGAATCAAATCCCTATTTCTGGAGTTTCGATGGATTACCATCAATAAACGGCTTCGCTTCGGCCTGGATCATACGGCAGCAGCAGGAACTGGTTTTTGAGGCCATGAAAGCTTACCGCAGTAAGGTACAAGGCGGCACTACCCTCCAATTTTTCGGGAATTTTAATTCGGGAAATTTCTTTCTTCCTCTGCCTTACACAGCGAACTCAGCAGAATCGGTATGGAGCAATGCCGGAAACCCCTATCCATCTCCAATCGATTGGAACAAGGTGTATTCCGAGCAGTCGGAGCATATTCTACCGGGTATAGTAAAAGTGGCTTCCAATCCCCAATTTAACGGATCATATGCTGCTTGGCTTGTAACCGGAAACAATGAAGGAATTGGGATTAACGGAGCTAAGCCATGGATTTCGTCTGCTGAGGGCTTTTTTGTTCAGAGTAAGGCGAACGACACATTGCGCTTGAATAATGCACACAGAGCAGAGCTTGTTTCAATTGATACAGCAAGTCGCTCCTGCTCATTGCCTTTAGTGCTGCTTAAAATGCAACAGGGCGACACACATGACGAACTTGCGGTTTATTTTCATCCAAACGGCAACAACACAGCGTATAATGACTTATGCGATTTACAGAAACCTGCCCCATTAGCAATGCAATCGTTCTGGTATTCGCTAAAAGGAAATAAAAAATTGGGCATTCAAAGCCGAAATCAAGGCAATCCAAACGATACAATTCCATTAAGTATCTCTGTTGCGCAAAGCGGAAATGTTTACATCTCGCTGAAAGAAGCGCTCAACATTCCGGCTACTGCGAAGCTGGTTCTCGAAGACAGGGCAACGAACAGTAGCTATAATTTGAAATTGAATCCATCGGTTTCGTTTACTCTAAGTGAAGGGCTGCATGAGGGCCGTTTTTACCTGCACTATGCGAAGGGTATTTCAATTTCTACTTTAAATGCCGGTTGCGACGGGCAAAGTGGTTCGATTGCGCTGGTAAACGAGGGTACACAAAACTGGCAGGCATCTGTTTTTCAAGGCAATGTTGAGATTAGTAATTTGGGAAATGTATCCAACGAAGCAATGCTCGGCAATCTTTCACCGGGCAATTATCGTATAGAATTTGTGCAGGGAGTACTCTTGGTTGAAGAACTGGTGACTATCGAACAAGGCGATCAGATTTTGGCAAACATCGTATCGGTCTCAGAAACGATGCTGCCTCTAAATCAGCCTGCAATACTGAAGTGCAATGCCAATGAGGCAGAATTTATCAGTTGGAGTATGGGCGATGGAGCATTCTTGCAGGGATTGGATAGTGTCAATTATATGTATCAAGAACCCGGCGACTATACTGTGCTTCTTTCGCTTGCCCGTGGTTTGTGCAACGATACCGCAGCCCTCACAATGCACATAACAAATCCTACCGGCCTTGAGCCTGCTACAATTCGCGCAGAAGAAATTCAAGTTTACCCGAACCCGGCCAGCGAATTCACCCGAATTTCATTGGAAGCAATCGGTTCGAAGGAAGATTTGACACTACTCATTGTAGATCGTAGCGGGAAAGTAGTTCGCGAAATAGGGGTTGGAAAAGGATCTTCGGAAGTCAATATTCCGCTTAACAACGTTACATCGGGCCGCTATGAAATTATCTTGAGTGGAAAAACCATCCGAAAAACAGGTAGTTTGCAAGTGCTTAAAAAGTAGTCTGCAACAAGAGCGTATGAAAAAACATAGCACTTTTTATTCCGTAAACAAACGAGCCTTTTACTGATTCTATTTATGTCTTAAGCCTCTCAATTGGCGGCAATTTTCAATTGCATTGCTCCGATTAATCTCGTAGGTTTGCCATTCCAAGATTCAAACAACAACATGCCGTTTTACCACGCACTCGGACAAATTCCTTCCAAGCGTCACACAATTTTTGAGAAGCCCTCGGGCG
>JBKCFX010000017.1:0-2168 GCA_046303595.1 Bacteroidia bacterium | reverse complement strand
TGAATGTAGCTTGGCTAAATCCTCAATCACAAATGTGTTACAAAGCAGAAAACAATAAAGGGCTGCATTTCTGCAACCCTTTATTTTGTTGGTGGGAGCAACAGGGTTCGAACCTGTGACCCCCTGCTTGTAAGGCAGGTGCTCTGAACCAGCTGAGCTATGCTCCCTTTTAATTGGGCTGCAAAGATACATGCTTCATTAAAAACAACAAATTTTTAGCATCGATTTTTGTAAAAACGAGTCTATGATTTGTAAATTACTGATTTACAGTTCTAAAATGTTATTGTTTTTGCTGTTGCCCGCAACATGCCCCATGTATCTTTGCAGGCAATGACGCGCGTTGCCATCGTTAATTACCTCAATACAACTCCATTTTTACATGGCATTCGCAGGCATGGGCTCGATCAGAATCCGGAGTTCGAATTTCAATACCATTTTCCGGCTAATTGTGCGCGTGCACTCATACAGGGCGATGCCGATATCGGGTTGATCCCGGTAGCCGTTCTTCCCCAACTTAGCGCCTATGAAATTATTGGCAATACCTGTATTGGTGCCGATGGAAGGGTAGAATCGGTGTTGCTCGTATGCAATCAGCCTTTGGAACAAATCACCACAGTTTGGCTCGATTACCAATCAAAAACATCGGTGGCTTTGTGTAAAATTCTGATGCGTGATTTCTGGAATAAGGCTGTTTATTTTCGAGATTCGGGTGAGCATTACCTATCTCAGGTTGGCGAAAACGAAGCGGCGGTGGTAATCGGCGATCGTGCCTTCGACGCGGCCTTACGATTTAAATTTTCGTACGATCTGGCTGAAGCCTGGAAGCAATTCACCGACCTACCATTTGTGTTCGCATTGTGGATTAGTAAGACGCCCGTTTTGCCCGTAGTTTCGAAGACCTTGAATGACGCATTCTTAACCGGAATATTACACCGCGAAGAAGCGGCAAAGGAAATTGAAATGCTTTATCCACAGCACTATTCTATCCGAAAATATTTAACTCAGTCTATTTCTTACACGTTCGATGAGCAGAAGAAAAAAGGACTCGAAACATTTTTATCTTTATTGAGTAAATCGTAGCAATTCTTTAATTTAGATACAATTCTTTTACGTATGAAAAATCTCTTCCCTTCACTGTTACTTGCTGTAGCGCTCAGTTCCTATAATTACGCGGTTGCTATTCAAGGGGATGGTCCGAGTAAAATGCAACTAATGCGTGTTAAAAATCTCATGAATGGTGGCGATTATTATGCCGCCTTGCGTTTGATTCGTGAAATCGAAAAGGAAGATAGCTCATCGGCCGATATTTTAGTGTTAAGCGGAGAATGCAATTTTGTTCTTAAGAACTATGATGATGCCGAACGTCGGCTGGAAGGCTCAATTCAGGCTGCTCCTAGTGAAAATGTAGAAAAGTATTTTATGTTGGGACGTGTTAAACAGTTGAAGGGGAAATTGGATGAGGCCATTACCAGCTACGAGCAATTCCTGAAACTTCAAGCAAAGAAATCGGATGAAACAACTGAAGCGGAAGATTATATCGCACAGTGCAAAGCCGCTTCATCAATGCTCAATAATCCACGGAAAGTAACAATGACCAATCTTGGTGAAGCCATCAATACCGAATATTCTGATTACTCTGCTTCTGTTTCGGCTGATGGTAAAACGATGATTTTTACATCGCGACGCCCCGAAAGTACAGGTAAAAAGCAGGATCCTGAGGATGGTAAATTTTTCGAAGATATTTTCATCGCACGGAAAGATTCGGTGAGCGGAAAATGGATGGCGGCAGAACCCATTGAAGGAAACTTAAATACCGAAGGTCACGATGCCAACATGAGCATCTCGGCCGATGGTAAACAGATTTTTGTGTATCGCAATGTGGGCTACACCCGATCTGGAGAAATATTCGTTTCGAAGTTAGGTCGCTCAGGAAAATGGAGTGAGGCCAAGCCGGTTGAAGGTGATGTTAATACAAGTTATTTTGAAAGCTCTGCCTGTGTATCGCCCGATGGTAAAACAATGTATTTTGTTTCGGAGCGTGAGAAAGGCGGTTTCGGAATGGGCGACATTTACATGAGCCGACGCGAAGGGAAAAACGAATGGGGTAAAGCTGTTAACCTCGGACCGAACATCAACGACGAATACGATCAAATTGGGGTATTTATGCA
>JBKCFX010000016.1:0-9473 GCA_046303595.1 Bacteroidia bacterium | reverse complement strand
CAAATACCCTTTAAAGTTTCTAACTCCTGGTGTAATGCCGCCCAACTCTATGTCTAGAGCACAGGCAATCTTAACCAACGTTAAAACCTGAGGGTTTGATTTTCCATTTTCGATTACCGATAAATTCGGTACTTCCAAGCCAATACGAAAAGCCAAATCGGCTTGCGACATTCTAAGCTCTTTTCGCCTTTCCTTTATAGCTTGACCTAACCTTACGAGATATTCCTGATCTGTTTTCACCACTCTGCGAAGCAACAATTCAATTTTGACATTTTCCTTATACCAAAGTATAAAAATTTATTACATCTAAATCAAATAATTTCAAAATATTAACTGACTGAATATTAATTATTAATAAATAAAAAAGGGCTAATTCTATCGAAAAAGCCCCGGTGATTTTCAACAACCAAATTGAAACTCAGTCTTTTTGTTCGGCAAATGTTGCCGGTCCATGTATAATTATTTCTAGTTTTTTTTCTGCTCGGCAATCGAAATTGCCAACTGAACAATTCACGATATATGTTCCAGGTGCTTGGTAAGTATGGCTAACAGAATTTTCGTTGAATGTAAATTGACCATCGCCGAAATCCCATTCATAGTCCATCCCTGATTGCGCATTCACATGAAATTTTACGGTGCCATTGTCTATTTCTGTTAATAGAGGCGTTGCGGTTACATCAATTTCGAGTTCCTTGCCTTCTTTTACCGTGAAATTATCTAACACCGAAATCCCCTTGGCATGTATAAACTGGATAAGGTAATTGCCCGGTAATAAATTTCCAATTTTTCGATTGTATCCTGTTGCTCCTTCTGTTACTAACGGACCTTTGCGGTCTATCACTTTGTAAGTCCAAGGCTCTCCTGTTTCATTTACAAGCCAAAGTGAACCAGTCTGTCCTGCACAAACCGGCTGTTCTAAACGAACCTGAACCCCTTTTAATCCCGGCACAACACCATATCGAATTTCTTCCATCGATTGATAGGTACCACTTGTGTTTTTTCCTTGGCCATTTCCAGGGGTAGAACTCTCAATCAATGCACGAACTCTGGCATTTTCTGATTGTCCGTTAAGGCCGGTCGATAGCACTGCAACTAAAGATGTAAGTGTAAGAAGTTTGAACATACGCCGTTTTTGCTAGGGTGTACTGCAAATGTGAAACGTTTGTTCCGGTGAATAAGCAGCCATTCAAAGGCTTTTTTACATGCGTAAGAAATTGAATTTTACGGGAGCTTTATGCTTTCGAATGCTTGCCTAATAAGGAGTTCGTGGTTTTATGGCGCCAGCCTATGCTGTAAGATTTTTAAGTTTTAATGAATCTACTAATACATTGTTCGGGCTTGCTTTGTTAAAAACTTGGCAATAATAATTTGAGCCAATGGCCTGCATTTTATTTGCTTCGGAATAAGTTTGCAGAACGAAAACTCGATATGAAAACACGTTCACTTTTTTACATGCTTGTTGCTAGTATCCAATGCACTTTTCTATCAGCACAAGTTGCAACAGCGCCCAAGATGCCGGTTGATGAGGTAACAAAACTTATTACCTACACCGATGTTGTTGAAGAACCCGGAATGAACAAGGACACGCTTTACAACAGAGCAATGCGCTGGTTTAAATCCTACTTTAAAAATCCGTTGGAGGCAATAAAGAAATCCGATGCCGAAGCGCGTGTTATAGAAGGGGGCTACCGTTTTACAATTAAACGGCCCGAACCGGGTAGCAAGAAGCAACCTGCTCCCATGGTTGATGCCGGTTTGGTTAATTATAAATTCAATGTGATGTGTAAAGATGGTAAATTCAAGTACGAAGTAACTTCTATGAGTTGGAAACAAACATCGTATTATCCGATTGAGCGTTGGATGGATACAGAAGCCAAATCATATGATCCCAACTTTGCCTTATACCTCCAACAAACAGACGAGTTTGTTAAGACCATGATTAAATCGCTTGAAACGTTCATCGAAACCGATCCTGCGGTAAAGAAAGACGATTGGTAATCGTTTTAAACTCAATCGATATTTAGCTGGCTGAACTTTCTTTTCTTACGTAGAAAATAATCGGCCACAACCGAACCGGTGTAGACGCCTACGCTGTTTCGGTTGTTTATTTTTTGTTTGAGGTTTTTTCGTTTTTGCCGTATTTGAGGAAGCATTCTGTAAAAATGCAGATGAGCGCGAAGAATTGCCCAAAAGTGCATATACCCATTTGAAATCAGAAATTTGAATGCGGCAATTCCATCGAGAAGCATACGCATGAACAGCGAACGAAACAGGTAATGGTCTTCGATATTCTTGTAGATAAGTTCCAGGTTATTCCTGAAATTCAAATATGTTTTTCGCCAATTTCCTTTATCGAGCGTTCCTCCGCCAATATGAAAAACCAGCGATCGCGGTTCAACCATTATACGGTAGCCCCGATTTTTCATTCTCCAGCACAAATCAATTTCTTCCATATGTGCAAAAAAAGCCTCATCAAAGCCTTCGCACGCATGGAATACGGTTGATCGTACAAACATACAGGCGCCACTTGCCCAAAATACTTCCCTTTGGTCATCGTATTGTCCTTCATCTGGCTCAAGGCTTTCAAAAATTCTTCCTCTGCAAAACGGAAATCCCAAACGATCTAGATACCCTCCCGATGCACCAGCGTATTCAAAGTGTGTTCGTTGTTTAAAGGCTCTAATTTTCGGTTGTATCGCCCCAATTTTTGGATCTTCATCAAACAACGCCTCCATCGGTTCAATCCAACCCGGTGTTACCTGTACATCGGTATTTAATAATACATAAAATTCGGCATCAATTTGTTTCAATGCTTCGTTATAACCACCTGTAAACCCTTTGTTGGATGCAATTTCAATAATACGAACATCCGGAAAGTCTGATTTTAGCATCGATACAGATCCATCACTCGATGCATTATCGGCAACAACAATCGAAGCTCCGGGAGAACATGCAATAACTTCCGGTAAGAACTGCTTTAACAGGTGTATTCCGTTCCAGTTTAACAATACGACTGCTGTTTTCGAACTCATTTTATCGTTTGTGTTTCCAGCGTTTGTGCGACCAAAGCCACGCCTCGGGTGTTTCGCGGATATCGCGCTCCAACGCACGAACATGCCACTCCGTAAGTGCGCCTTCAAAGGTATAGATGTCCTTGTCTTTCAACTCTCTTATTTGAATCCTGTAGAACCCGCGCTTTTCACGATGCATCGCTAAATATACAACAACAAATTCCTTGCTACGCGCAATTTTTTCAGGCCCCCAAAAAACCGGCGTATCGCGTCCCAAAAAATTGGTCCAAAATGCTTGGTTCGGATGTGGCGCCTGGTCTGCAATCAGATAAACCAATATTGGTTCTTCCGACTTTAGTGCTGCTCTGTAAATTTGCTGCGAAGGAATTAAGTGAGTTCCCTGCTGTTCGCGAATTTTCTTCATCATGCGGTCGACTTTCGCGCTTGCAAGCGGTCGGTATGCTGCCAATACCTTGAATCCGCTCAATTTGCCCAAAGCCGTGCCCAGCCATTCCCAGTTCCCGGTGTGTCCGCCAATGGCAAGCACCGATTTTCCTTCTGCTTTACATCGTTCCAAAAATGCCGTATTTTCGATTCGAATGCGTCGCTCTAGGAAACCTTTACGGAAGGCCAACAGTTGAAGTGTTTCGAGTAAAACATCCGAAAAATGCACATAAAATTTCTTTACTAACGCATGTGTCTGTTTTTGAGTCAAATGAGGAAAGGCAAGATGAATGTTTGACTCCACTACCGCTTTTCGATATCCAACAAGCCTTCTTAACATGAAGGCGATACCATCCGACAAACCATAAAATATTCGTCTGGGCAGAAATGCGAGTAGTAGTCCGAGAATTCGCATCGTGAAAGTTTAGCGCGGCATGAGGAAATTTTGCTTCAGCTGGCTGCCAAAATGCGGATCTGATTCGATTGCATCGATATCGTTGGTTTGTGTATCGCGCTTCATCACCAAAAACATCCACTGGTCGTTCATGATTTCCCCCAAGGCGTCGGAATGGATTAGCGCGAAGTCGTTCGTTACCAAATCGGGGTTGTAAAACACGAAGCGTCGGTTGCTCGGGTGGTTGATTTTATAATATTGCCCGATTTCATAAGGGTAAGCCGATGGTTCGCGCAGACTTTGGGTGCGGTTATCGGGCGGACCGTATTGCAAATAAACACGGCCACGATCGGTTGTATACCCTTTTCGGATGGAGGTTGCAAACGTAAGTTGCACTTTACGAACCTCTAGAAAATATTTTTCCCATGCCTTTCCGGGATTTTCCGGGTCTCTATTTTTCCAGAAAGCCAGAAAATACTGTTGCATATTTTTGAGATTTTTCTCTTTCAATAAATTTTCGGCGAAACTGTTTTCGCGCGGAGAGCCAATAGGAGATAGGCAGCGAATATGCTCGGCAAGGCTGTCGGGGTTGGTATAGCGTGACGCAAAACTTCCTTCGGTTACAACTTCAACCACTTTATCCAATGCAATTTCGGTATATGGATTGTGCCGCAGAAAGGAAAGCGATTTCCGGGCTTTTAAGGTGTTTTCTGCGTCGCGAACTTCGGCAATCAGTTTATAACTTCCCGTCGGAAGTTTACGGATATCGAGTTCTGCCAATATTGAATTAACCGCCGCACTGCTATATCGCTTGAATCCACCAAATGATTCTACAGGTTTTCCTGTTTCAGCGTTTTCAAGGTAGTATTGAATTAGAAACTTTTTGCCTTCTCCTAAAACTTCCAGACTCCGGTAAATTTCGCTGTAAAAGGTCAATTTTTCTTCCCGTGCAGGGTAAAAGTCAGATAAATGCGGCATTAGTAAGTATCCTCCTTTTATGAACGGACCTGTTTTATCGGTTTTTTCTGATGTCTCTATCAATTGGATATCCGAAAAAGCAATCGAATCGCGCAATGCACCAATGCGAACTGTATCGCTAGCTTTTACACTTTCCCCATTTTTTTGGCCCAAGTCCTTAATTTCAACGGCCAATACAAATTCGCCTTCACTCAATGCAATGCGTTGCTGGTCCATGAAATTTTGTACCCGTGCCGATGAATCGCTGTTTTCGGGACTTAACAAGTTATACCGATCGGCAAAGCTAATTTTACCGTTTTGCGTTACCGAAATAAGCACCTCAATTGCGGCCTGAAAGGCTCCGTTTTGATTTTTTGCATGCCGAACACTATTGCCTTTGACCATCAATGTCGTTTCAATGTATGGCGATTTACCTGCCGCTCTAAAGGTGTGATAGCTAAATAAAGCCTGTGGTTTGGAGCTTTGCGCAGGCAAATATTCTATTGCCAAAACAAAACAGAGCAACGCACTAATAATCTTTCTCTTGTTCATCGTAATCCCTTTCTTTCGATTTTATAAAACACTTCGTTTAGATTTCCCCCTGAATTCTTCCCAGTCGTCAAATTCGCGTCTATAGAAAACCCCAACGCCTTGGGTATAAGGCACGTCGTTGGTAATAAGCAGGTACTGATTCGAACGATTAAAGGCTTTGATGCGCACCGCTCCATCTTCCGTTATTTTAATTTCAATGTTAAACTCCCCAACCATACCTGTTGTGTTGTTTATTGAATTGGTATTGCCCGCTGTAGTTGTGCCCAGGCTTCCATCAATCAGTACACGATCGTTGAACAATTGAGTCGATAAATTTACATTCACCTGATCGTTAACGCCTGTTCCACCTTGAACATAATTAACACCAAGATTTACATCGGAGCTGAGTTGAGACAGCATGTTGCTGAGCTGGCTACTGAGTAATTCCGAAACGTTGCTTCCTACATTGCTTATGGGCGCTAAACTGGCTACACCGTTCTGGCTTGGCATGAATGTTCTGAAAACTACGAGCGAAAACACCTGGCGATTCAGATCGTCCTCATTCACGATTTGCGATTTTAACAGGTTTCGCGTTTGATCATCAGAATTGGGCAATACGATATCAAACGAAATTCGTGGCTTCATGAGTTTGTCGGTAAGCATCATGGTTGCATCAACATCGATTGGCCGTTTAACAGCCGCGGTTGAGTCAATGTTTTTTACAAGCTGATATAGTGGAGTTCGAACTCTGTAAGCAGCTGTTAAATCGATATCGGCATCGTACGGATCTCCCTTAAAATTGATAACTCCTCCTTTTTGTACCTGAAATTTCTTGTTGATAATGTTCTGAAGCGTGAATAGATACTCGCCTTTGTTGATCTGGTAATCGCCAAACACATTAAATTCTCCTGCTTCGGTTACTTCGAGGCGAAGGTTGGCAGTACCGTTTCCACTGATGATATCTCCCACTTTGGGGTCGAATAACAATCTGGCCTCAGCTTCGGGCGTAACTTCGAGATTGAAATTCAGCTCATACCCTTTAGCTTCTACCTTCTTCGTATTTGAACCTTTAACACTGTTTTTAATTCCGGATGCCGACTGAAATGTCACAAAATTTTGTTCGTTTACATCCGATGTTCCACTTAAGGGTAGATTAAAAACTGTACCCCGCTCGGTTCGGGCATTGATGTCCATAACGATATTATCGATTGGTCCATATGCCCTGAAATTTCCGCTCGCATATGCTGTACCGAAAAACAGGTCGCTCTGATTTTCGTTTGTGTTCAGGGTCTGCATTTTATCGAAATTGATTCGAATATCGAGATTGAAGTTTTTAAAGTAATCGTGTGTAACTTTTACATCGCATCGCGCAATGTTCTGGTTGATGTCTTTTAAATAAAGTGTTTTGCTTGTAATTAGGTTCTTTCGGAATTGAATTTTATCTAGAACCTGATACCGGGTATTTAATATATCTACCGTAATAAATGTGCGTTTATCGAACGATAGTTCTCCATCGGCTACCGGTTTTTCTGGCGATCCGGTTATATGAATGTCGCCGTCGAGCAATCCGGTTACGTTCGAGAATAAATCGCTCACGTATGGTTTGATTAATTCGAGTTTGAGATTTCTGATTTTGCAATGCAGGTCGAGGTTGTTTTCCTTTTTTGCGGTAAAAATTTGTCCTTGAAAATCGATTTTCTTAAATTCCTTGGTGCCTATAAACCCATTTAGACTAATCTTCTTTTCTTCCGGATCCCATCGGGATATGATACTGCCATCGCCTATGAAATCTTTGTTCACGCGAATTCCGTTTAATTCGAGATTCGATGTAAAAAGTGGTTTTTCAAAAAGATTTGAAAATGAAACTACACCATTTACAAAACCATCAAGTTGAATATCGTTATTCGAAATGAATGGATTTACGTTATTGAGACTAAACTTATCGAGGTTAATATCGAGTTCATGTTTTGGATCCTTACTAATTTTTCCATCAACACGAAGGAATTCATTGTTATGAATGAACGAAAGATTTTCGATATCCCAAATCCCTTTTTCATAGCTAATGTAGTTGTCTTCATTGACCTGCCATAGCGAATCGCCTACCAAAATGATTGAAGGAAGGATATTCAAGTGAATAACATCATCGATAAACCAAATTCGCGTATTTAATTGTGCATCTGCATCACGAATATCGCTGCGTGATGCCCATTCGAGTCGAGCATCCATGCTGTCGGAGATGGCGCTTGAATGCAATGAAACATGGCGTACCGCCAAACTATCGCTCAGCTTAACGCTTGCCGAATAAAAGTCGATGCCCAACACATGGTTTTCGGCCTTGGCCTTGATCAGTGGTTGTATAAATTCAACGCCGGAAGCAACCCATTTTGGACCATTTGCCTGAATATCGACGAACTGCCTCTGTGCATCAAAACGTCCCGAAACTGTAGATCCGGGTAAAAATTCCAGATCAGGAAAAAACAGGCTTTGTAGCAGCTCTAGATGTTTAACTTTTATATTGAATTTGAAATTTTGAACAAAATCACTTTCTTTTTGAGCAATTGGAATCAACGAAGATTTTGGTAAAAATGTGTTTAATACTTCGCTAATGCCTGCCTGCAACTCTTCCATTCTAAATGCTCCATTTACTTCAAGGTCGAACATGTCGCTGTAAAGTTTTATTGCTCGATCATAGGGGCTTCCCGAGGCCTCGAGCAACAAATCATCAACGAAATATTGTTGGCTTCCGTAGGTGATTTTGGATGCAATTAATTCTATTTGCCCATGTAAATTATCGATATTGTTTCCGGTAAATTCTGTTGCAATTTCTGTTGAAACGATAAAGGCCGAATCGCGTTTGGTTAGTCCCAGTGCATTCAGGTTAATGCGGTCGATGGATGATGAAAAATCAAATTTCCCATTTGCTTTCGATAAATCGGCAAATCCATTGAAGGATATTCGTAGGTTAGGGTCAGCAATACTGAATTTTCCGTTGTAAATATTTCGAGCTATTTCGCCGCTGGCTTTAATATTCTGCACCCTATAACCGGCTAAATCCATATACTCGATTTCACCGCTCAGAAAAGCTTCCACTTTGTTTCGGTCAAAGCTTTGTCCATGAATCAAGGCATTTCCTTTCACAAAGCCGAGTTGCGGATTCACTTTGATAATTTTGCCCAGTTCGAGCGACTCGGTCGAAACATAGCCGTCGTATCGGTAGTCTTTAATTTCATTGTCGTAACGCAGATTAATATCGGCAATCAATTTCCCAATCGACGATTCAAGCTCTCCTTCGAGTGATGAATTATCGAGCGTTCCGCTAACCTTTCCTTTGAAATCGATCTTTTCTAGTGTGTAAATTTCTTTTGGAATTTCAATCTTATTTCCACTCAGAAAAGGATAGGCTGGAATCAGGGCAATATCCTTTGCATCTGTGTTGAATCGATTTAACTTCAGCGAATAATACATGCTGTCTGTTTCGGGCAATCCGATAAAATGAAAATCGCCGGCTATTTTGCTTGAATTGCCCCATTCAACCAAAGCGTTTTTACTTTTTAGGTTATTAATTTTCCCTTTCAAATTGCCGGCAAATTGCACATCGAGATTCAATCCTTTAAGCTCTTCCGAAAAAACATGAAGCTCGTCCAAATTAATTTTACTGGTTTTAATCTTTCCCTGAATATCGACCGAATCGATAAAGTCGCTTAAATCGTCGTAGCTGCTGTAATCGAATCTCACTTTTCCTTCAAGCGAACTTTTGTCTGATTTTACTTGCAGGTTTGCAAATTCCATCGCATTATAACTGATGATAAAATCGGAACTTAATTCATTGATTCCAAACCCCGAGACCTCGCGGCAGTGCATGTTTCGAATTTTACCGCTAAGCGAATCGTTGATGATCGTGAATAAGTCCAGATTGGCATCGATATCTCGGATCCTCAAGTGGTCGTAATTCATCCCTTTTACCGGTTTAGCGATGCTATCGCGGTATTCATAGGTGAAATCGATGTTATTAAGCGCTGCTTTCCAAAAGAAAATTTTTTGAGGCGTTGAACGCGTAGTGTCGTTTGGAAATAACCGAGGATCGAGGATAAACATTAAAAACTGAATAATTAAAACGTCCACAATCAAAAATTTTC
>JBKCFX010000015.1:0-3402 GCA_046303595.1 Bacteroidia bacterium | reverse complement strand
GGCTACATCTTCGATTTTTTCAAAGCCCATATTTTCAAGACTTTTACCAAAAACCGCAAGCGCATGAATTTTCAGATGCGCATAACCTTCTTGTGACGCGTAATCTCTTAAATGCAGAATCATGCGTTTGGCAATACCCTTACGTTGCATCGATGGGTGAACATAGAGCATCGTAATTTCACCACGGGTCGAAAACGAACAGAATCCTACCAGCTTACCCATTTCGAATGCTGCAATGACATGGTCGCGTAGCAATAAATCTGTCCAAAACGACTGACGCGTAGTTCCTGTAACCAAGGCTGCACGCTGCATTGCCGAATAGTGCGTCGTAGAGTCTTCAACCGCCGAAATAAAAACCGCGGTCATCGCCGTGATATCATTAACCTCTGCCTTCCTTAGTATCATCGGGGCTGCAAGGTATCAGTACCTAACTTGCAGTGCTAACCTATTTATGGTGTTTTCTGACCATATAAAGTACGAATCTGCATACCAATTTGAATGAAATCATTGCGCCATAATGTGCATTAATTTCACCAATAAAACTAGTAAGCAATCATTAAGGTTTAAAAAGATGTTTATTTTGGATTCGAATTGAATTTTCAAAAATTAAATCTTTTTGTCCTCCATCGTTTAATGGATTCTATTGCTTCTTGCTTATTGCCCACAAACCCAAAAATGTGAGGAATCCATTTAAGATTAGTAGTTCGAATCCAATCTGATAACCGCCGAACCATTTTTCGGAGTTATACCATAGCAACCAGGATGCGAGTGGGGCTGCTATGCATACCGGGAAGATCAAGCCCGCAGGTAAATTCCGTTTCATCAGAATCCCAAAGGCAAACAACCCAAGCAAAGGCCCGTAGGTGTAACCCGCAGCGACGAAAATTCCCGAAATTACCGAATCATTATTCACCTCGCGAAACACCAAAATAACCACCAACAACAACAGCGAAAAGCCCGCGTGAATTAGGTTTCGTAGCTTCCGCTTGCGCTTTTCATCGGTGTCTGCTTTTTGGTCAATCCGCGCTATATCGATGTAAAACGATGTGGTAAGCGTCGTAAGCACCGAATCGGCCGAGGAAAATGTTGCTGCCATAATGCCAAGCAAAAACACCACAGCCGCAAATGCACCCAGATAATTCAGCGTGAGCATCGGCAACAACATGTCGGTTTTGGCCGGAACAGCAAGGCCGGTTTTGTCGGTATACAAATACATTAAGGCCCCTAGTGAAAGAAACACAATGTTTACCAAGACTACAATGAGACTAAACCACTGCATATTTTTCTGTGCTTCGGGCAAGGTTCGACAACTTAAGTTTTTCTGCATCATGTTTTGATCGAGTCCGGTCATTACAATAGCGATGAATGCACCCGAAATAAACTGCTTCCAGAAATACAATTTCGAATTAATATCCCAATTAAATACCGTAGCGTATTTGCTCGAAACTATTTCCTTTACCGCTGTTCCCAAGCTCCAGCCCATCTGATCGATAATGGCCCAGGCTGTTAGCAAAACGCCCATCAACAAAAACAGCGATTGAAAGGTGTCGGTCCACACCAGCGATTTAATACCGCCTTGCAAGGTGTACAGCAGAATAAGCACGATGATTACACTCACCGAAACGGCAAATGGAACGCCCAGCGGCTCGAAGAGGAACAACTGTAGTGCTCCGGCTGAAATATAAAGTCGGAAAGCTGCACCTATTGTTCGGGAAAGCAAAAAATAGATCGAGCCGGTTTTCTGCGCTGCACTGTTGAAACGCATGCCCAGATACGTATATATGGATGTGAGATTTAATCTGTAATAGAGCGGAAGTAAAACCCTTGCTATAACTTGGTATCCGACCAGATAGCCGAGCACAAGCTGCAGATAGGCGAATTGCTTTACGCCTACCTCGCCCGGAACCGATACAAACGTAACGCCCGACAGCGAATCTCCAATCATGCCGAATGCTACGAGGTACCATGGCGAAGCTTTTCCGCCAAGAAAATAACTATCGGCTGTGCTGTTGCGGCCTTTCCACCACGAAATACCGAGCAGCATGATGAAGTATAAAAAGATTGCTCCGAGAAGCAACGCGTAAGGTAGTTGTTGGGCCTGCATGCCTCAAATTTACGGATTGAAGGATGCGATTTTAACCTACCGAAAATCATTTTCGAATACCTCTTTGTGAATACCTGCAGATTGCCGCAATGCCTTACATTTGCACCATGCAGGAATTGCCTTCCAAACTGTTGCAGCAGGCTGTAGACTCGATGGCTTCATTGCCGGGTATCGGACGAAAAACGGCTCTACGGCTGGTGTTGCATCTCCTTAAACGCGAGCCCTCGGATGTGCGCGTCTTCTCCGATTCATTTACGAAGCTTCGCGAGGAGATTGCCTTTTGCCATACCTGCCACAACCTTTCCGATAACCAGATTTGCAGCATTTGCAACGACCGCAGCCGCAATCGCCAACAAGTGTGTGTGGTCGAAGACGTGCGCGATGTAATGGCTATCGAAAATACAGGCCAGTACAGAGGTTTGTATCATGTGTTGGGTGGACTCATTTCGCCAATTGAAGGCACAGGCCCGGGCGATTTAACCATCGATGCACTCATTCAGCGGGTTGCTGCAGAAGATGTGCAAGAAGTAATTCTGGCACTCAGCGCCACAATGGAGGGCGACACCACCAATTTTTACCTCTACCGGAAGCTCGGCGGCCAATCATTGCAGATTTCGACCTTGTCGCGCGGGGTTTCGGTGGGAGATGAACTCGAATATACCGACGAAATTACGCTTGGCCGATCCATACTTAACCGCACTCCATTCGAGACCAGCCTCAACCGATGATTATCCGCATACAACATTATCTTTCACTCATCAAATTCAGCCATACCGTTTTTGCGCTACCTTTTGCCATTGTTGGATTTCTGTTGGGTGTGCAGGCGAAAAATGCGTGGCCGGGCTGGGATATTTTTGGCTTTGTACTGCTCTGCATGGTTTTCGCGCGAACAGCGGCTATGGCATTTAACCGTTACATCGACCGAAAAATTGATGCGCGCAATGCACGCACAGCTTCACGCGAGATTCCAAGTGGCATTATTCGTCCAAATGCCGCACTTGTATTTGTTGTGCTTAACGCGCTACTGTTCATGACCAGCAGTTACGCTATCAATCCATTGTGCTTTGCCCTTTCGCCTGTTGCCTTACTTGTAATACTTGGATACAGCCTCACGAAACGGTTTACTGCGCTATGTCATCTGGTCTTAGGACTTGGGCTTTCGCTAGCACCCATCGGCGCCTACCTCGCGGTTACGGGCGTGTTTGATATTGTTCCGTTGCTTTTCTCGGGCATCGTCTTAACCTGGACCGCCGGTTTCGATATTATTTATGCCATGCAGGACGAGGAATTCGACCGGA
>JBKCFX010000014.1:0-6462 GCA_046303595.1 Bacteroidia bacterium | reverse complement strand
CACCTTGCAGGAAATGCCGCCTCGGGCAATGGAACGGGCAATGGGCTTACATGGTCTGCTTATCTGGAAAAAAGCAAATGGGATCGACGATTCACCGGTTCAACCTTATCGCGAACAAAAGTCGATGTCGACCGAACACACCTTCGAGACCGATACCATCGACATAAAAATGGTACGTGTTATCCTGAGTGCCATGACCGAAAAACTGGCATATAAACTTCGTCGTTCGGGCCGTCTTACCGGTTGCATATCGGTTAAAATTCGCTATGCTGATTTCGACACGGTGAGCAAACAGCTTAGCATACCGTATACCGCCAACGATGCTAAACTCATGGAGATTGTTTACCGTTTGTTCGATCAATTGTATCAGCGCAGGGTTCTTATCAGGCTCATTGGCGTGAGGCTCAGCGAACTTGTTCGAGGCTCTTACCAGATTAGTCTTTTTGAAGATACCCCGGAGCAGATTAGCCTGTATCAGGCGATGGATAAAATCCGCAACCGTTTCGGGAGTACCGCTGTGCAGCGTGCCATAACCCTTGGTGCGGCATTTCGGGAGTACGATTCGAATGGCTCTGCATAAAATATGGGAATAATGCCTTGCTTAAATACCAAACAGTCGTATTTACAATCCCAAATTGTGAATAAATTATTCCGGCCAACCAAGTCACTATTTGCTACTTTGGCAACATGAACAGCAATCCGAACGACGACAAACGACTTTTCCTGCTCGATGCATACGCGCTCATTTATCGCGCGTATTTTGCCTTTAGCCGCAATCCGCTCATCAACTCAAAAGGCATGAATGTGAGTGCCATTAGTGGATTTACCTCCACGCTCATCGATTTGATTCAAAAAGAAAAGCCGACGCACCTTGCTGTTGTATTCGATTCGGCCGAAGAAACCACACGCGCAGCCGAGTTCAGTTTCTATAAAGCACACCGCGAAGCCATGCCCGAAGACATCCAGAACAGCATCCCCTGGATTCGTCAAATCATCGCAGGTTTTCACATTCCCATGCTCGAGGTAGCAGGATACGAAGCCGACGACATCATCGGCACCATCGCCAAACAAAAGGCCGCTACCGGTCATGTAGTTTACATGGTTACGCCCGATAAAGACTACGGACAGCTTGTCGATTCCAATATTTTCATCTACAAACCCGGTCGACAGGGCAGCGATGTAGAAATTCTGGGCATCAAAGAGATTCAGGAGAAATGGGAAGTGAAATCGCCCTTACAAGTAATCGATATTCTGGGCATGTGGGGCGACTCGGTCGATAACATTCCCGGAATTCCGGGCGTGGGTGAAAAGACTGCTAAAAAACTCATTCAGGATTTCGGTTCACTCGAAGCGGTGCTCGAACGCTCGGCGGAATTGAAAGGCAAACTCCGCGAAAATGTGGAACAATTCCGCGAACAAGCACTAGTTTCGAAGATGCTCGCCACCATCATTCTCGATGTTCCGGTCGAAGTAAGCGACGATGACTTGCTCATCACGCCACCCGATAAGGATAAACTTTCTGCGCTCTTTGCCGAACTCGAATTCCGCAGCCTCGGCCGCCGCATTTTGGGCGACACCTATCAGGTAAACCGACCTGCAGCAGCAAAGCCCGTTCAGAGCAATGGGCAAATGGATCTGTTTGCTGAGTTGCCAAATGAAAGCGAAACTGCATTTGCAGAACCCGAGCAGCGTGGCCGCAACATCCACAACACCCCACACGAATACTATGTGGCGGATTCCATTGCCGCATGCGAGAATCTGTGTAAAACCTTGCTAAGTTCTAAAGAAGTTTGCTTCGACACCGAAACCAGCTCACTCGATTACTATGCGCTCGATGTGGTGGGACTATCATTTTCAATTCAATCGGGCAAGGCATGGTATGTTCCCTGTCCGAATGACCGCCAGGAAACACTGCAGATTTTGAGCCTATTCAAACCCTTGTTCGAACATAAATCCATCCTTAAAATAGGACAAAACATCAAATTCGACATGCATGTGCTGATGCAATACGGCATTCGCCTCGATGGGCCGCTTTACGATACCATGTTGGCACATTACCTCATCGAACCCGACCAGAAACACGGCATGGATTTTCTGAGCGAATCGCTGTTGGGTTACACGCCGGTTAAAATCGATGAACTCATTGGTAAGAAAGGAAAGAATCAGGGTTCGATGCGCGATGTCGCGCTCGATGTTATAAAAGAATATGCAGCCGAAGATGCCGATATTACGCTTCAGTTGAAGCAAGTGCTGGCGCCAATGGTCGAAAAGCGTGAAGTCGATTCGGTGCTTAAAACCATCGAGATGCCGCTCATTCCGGTGCTTGCATCAATGGAAGCAGAAGGCGTGTGCATCGACCGCGATTTCCTGGCGAAATATTCGGGCGAACTGGGTAACGATCTGGTGAAATTACGAGAAGAAATATTCGCACTTTCGGGGCAGGAATTCAATCTCGATTCTCCGAAGCAGCTTGGCGAAGTACTCTTCGATAAGATGGGGCTTCCCAATGCCGAAAAAACCAAGACCGGGCAATATTCGACCAACGAAGAGGTGTTGAGCAAGCTCGAAAAGGAACATCCCATTATCGGGAAAATTCTTGATTACCGCGAAATTGCCAAACTTCGCTCTACATACGTGGATGCACTTCCTGCCCTGATTAACCCGAAAACAGGTCGTGTGCACACCACGTTTAATCAAACCATTGCGGCAACGGGACGATTGAGCTCCGTTAATCCGAATTTGCAGAATATCCCAATTCGTACCGAGCGCGGGCAGCACATCCGTAAAGCATTTGTGGCGCGCGATGCCGACCATGTGATTGTTTCGGCCGACTACAGCCAGATTGAACTCAGGCTTGTAGCCGAAATTGCCGGCGAAACAGCCATGTTGGAAGCGTTTCGACAGGGAATCGACATTCACCAATCGACTGCTGCACGCGTGTATGGCGTTAGTCTCGAGGAGGTAACCAGAGAGATGCGTTCGAAGGCGAAAATGGTGAATTTTGGCATCATCTATTCGATTTCGGCCTTTGGATTGTCGCAACGACTGGGCATTCCGCGCACGGAAGCCGCCGGGCTAATCGAGAATTATTTTGCGCAATTTCCGGGCATAAAGGCGTATATGAACGATACGCTCGAGTTTGCGCGTGCCAATGGCTATGTGAAAACCATGATGGGTCGCCGCCGATATTTGAAAGACATCAACAGCCGCAATTTTACCGTGCGTGGATTTGCAGAACGCGAGGCCATCAATTCGCCGGTGCAGGGTTCGGCGGCCGATCTGATTAAGCTGGCGATGATCAAAATTCACGAAGCGTTTACCACGCGCAATTTGCGTTCGCGCATGACGCTGCAGGTGCACGACGAATTGGTATTCGATGCACACAAAGACGAAGTTGATATTATTCTACCGATAATAAGAGATTGCATGGTTAACGCCATGAAAACTACGGTTCCGATTGAAGTAGAAACAGGCATCGGAGCCAATTGGCTGGAGGCACATTGATGAATTTTGGGATATGAAAAGCGCATTTCGAATTTATTGCATATCGCTTGTTTTGCTTTTTATTGCTTGGATTGCAAAACTGCATTTTATTTTTGGTGGCGATTACCTTTTTCGGACCGCCAGCACCGGCATAGTATTTAGCCTTATTTTGCAGCTTATAGCGGTTCGCGCAGAACTCGTTGCGAGTTCAAAAGGCTTGATGAATTTATTTCGAGTTAATTCGGTTTGCTTAATTATTGTTTACCTCGGTATGATGTTAAAGGTAGCGCACCTTCTGAACGATCAGATTTTAAAGGATTTGGTACTCGATTTTATCGGAATACCTGCCATTGTTTTAGCTGCATTGTATTCATTTATTAGAAGTTCTGTGTTTATTCAGGCTACCTTACAAGAGAAAATTTTGGTTTCGAAGCATATAGTTTTGCCTTGGTTGATGTTTATAATATCCTTTATGCTTTATGGTATCTTTTCGCTTAACTTGATGTATCGGTATACCTAAATAACATCGAAAACCATTAATTACTATGAATTGCGAAATAATAACCATCGGCGACGAGATTCTGATTGGCCAAATTGTAGATACCAATTCGGCTTGGATGGCAGCCGAGCTCAATTCCATTGGAATTTGGGTGCAACAGATAAGTTCGGTTTCGGATGATGCTGCCCATATTGCGAAAGCGCTTGATGAAGCGAAGCAGCGCGCTGAAATTATATTGATTACAGGTGGATTGGGACCTACGAAGGATGACATTACGAAGGTTACCTTATTGCGGTATTTTGGCGGAACGATGCAATTTAGCGAAGAGCAATTTGTGGTAATTGAACGGATATTTTCATCATATGGACGCATCGTTACTGAAATAAACAGGAGGCAAGCAGAGATTCCTGATTCGTGTATTTGTTTGGTAAATCAAAACGGAACGGCGCCCGGAATGTGGTTCGATAGGGCAACGCATGTTGTTGTATCGATGCCGGGAGTGCCTTATGAAATGAAGGAATTGATGCGAAGCGAGGTGTTGCCCCGATTGCAGAATCGGTTTGCGCTGCCGGCAATAGTTCACCGCACATTTCGAACACAGGGTGTCGGAGAAAGTATGCTTGCAGAATGGATTTCGGATTGGGAAGATCAGTTGCCCGCGCATATAAAACTGGCCTATCTCCCGTCGCCTGGTGAAGTAAAGTTGCGCATCACAGCGAAAGGTACAACTGCAGAAACATTGAATCGCGAGATTGACCTTTTGGCTGAAGGTTTATATGCTCTCATCGGAAAATACATTTATGGCGAGGGTGAAGTGAAATTAGAACAACTGATTCATGCAAAATTGCTAGAAATGGGCGTCACGCTTTCGCTCGCTGAAAGTTGTACGGGTGGTACCATCGCATCAATGCTAACAGCACTTCCCGGAGCATCGCGCTATTTTACCGGATCGTTGGTTGCCTATTCAAATAAAGTGAAAGTAAACAGTCTTGGTGTGTCGCCCGAAACCTTAAAGCGTTTTGGTGCAGTAAGCGAACAAACGGTTCGGGAAATGGCAATAGGAGCCAATCGCATTTTTAAAACAGACTATGCGATAGCCGTATCGGGAATTGCTGGACCCGATGGAGGAACAGCCGAAAAACCGGTGGGAACGGTGTGGATTTCGCTTGCTAAACCAAACGTTGTGCTTACAAAACAATTTCGCTTCAGCACCAACCGCGAACGCAATATTCGTATGGCTTCGCTAGCAGCCTTAAAAATGCTTTCCGAAAATCTGTAAGCTTGTTAATCGGCTAATACAGCTGAACCTTTGTGTATTTCGATGGCGCCGTTTTTCACAGTGCTATAGTTTACATCAATACGCTGAAAAAACTCGTCATAAATAAACGTTCCTTCAAACGTAAAACCATCGTCGAAATCTTGCGCATCAAATGTTAGTGTATTGGGTTTAGCCCCCGCAATTAGTGTGTCTGAAACAATTGCATTCGGATAGGTCCAAACCATTTTTACGTTTTTACGGTCTGTTTTACTGGTAAGAATAAGCATTTGGCGCTGCTCATTGAATTCAAAACCAAACGCGTTGTTTTGAATGGAATCGAGATAAATCCATGAACCGAGAAATGGCTCAGCATCGTAATAACAGGAGTTATCATCTGAATCGGCTTCCGGATCAAAATTGCCCGCAGCCGGATCTGTACAACCTTCAGTATCGCAAGAACTCAGGGCAATCGAAGCAAAAAAGACGACAGCTATAGCTTGTTTCAAAGGATGATGTAGCATGCGCAAATTTAACGAAACAAATCTGAATGAGTTACGGCAACTTGTGTATAGCAGCGTATTTGGTGCGGTAATAAAAAAGGGAGAGTATTTACTCCTCTCCCTTTATATCAAATAAATTATGCTGGAATTTAAGCGATTTCTCCCTCTGAAGCAATTTCCGGATCTACCAGAATTCGTCCGCAATATTCACATACAATAATCTTTTTACGCAAACGCAAATCCATTTGGCGTTGCGGAGGGATTTTGTTGAAGCACCCGCCGCAGGCATCGCGCTGAATTGCTACTACAGCTAAACCATTTGCAGCATTCGAACGAACGCGCTTATAGGCTTGAAATAAACGTTCTTCGATTTTCTTCGCGGCCTTTTCGGATTCAGCGATAAGTACTTCCTCGTCTTTTTCGGTCTCCGCAACGATGTCGGCCAATTCTGCTTTTTTTGCGTCAAGATCGCCCGAACGTTCTGCCAAGGTTGTTTTAGCCTGTTCAATCAATACCTGCTTTGCTTCGATTCCCGCCTTAAATTCTTTGATGCGTTTTTCCGACAATTGAATATCGAGCGTTTGGTATTCTATTTCTTTGTTGATTGAATCATACTCACGATTGTTACGCACGTTGCCCTGTTGCGACTCATATTTTTTAATTGCGGCAAGTGCATCCTTAATGGCGTTTTTCTTGTCGTTTATCGACTCATCGAGCTGCAC
>JBKCFX010000013.1:0-5965 GCA_046303595.1 Bacteroidia bacterium | reverse complement strand
AAACCAAACCGCCTTTTTATAAACGACCTCTCGAGAAACGATTTCTGCTTCGAATAAATGTGTGTGAATTACATCTGGCTGGAAGCGATCAATTGCATCCTGTAATGCACCAATTTCAACTTGACTTTTGCCTGAAACGCTTGGTATAACAAACGAATTACAACACTCAATAAATAGGCTTCCGCCTTCGTATTGGAAACCAATTTCCGGGTGAAGAATAATCAGTTTTACTTCACAATCGCTTCGCTTATCGAGTGTCGTACAGATATCTAGCGTGAGGCGTTCGGCGCCGCCTTTGATGAGCGAAGGAATAATATGAATAATTCGAATCGGTTTCACCTTAAGCAGTTTTGCCCATGAATTTCAAAACAATCTTTCCGATGAACTGATGATGAAGAAACATATAGACCCGTTCCTTATTTCTATACGCCATTTTATGCCTAAACGAAAGGAATAACATTCTGTTCATTTTCATAATTTGCCCCACAAACTCATGATGCCGGGCTCTATTAAAGGCACATTCGGCCAACATATGCTTTTTCTGTTTTTTAGGAATGAGGGCAGAAATTTCGGCATATGTCGAATGGTTAAACAACTTCAACAAGCCCATGTAACGCGAACGGTACGAGTCGCGGCTCAAATCAACCGAATTGCCATCGTGTATGCGGTACCTAACGGTATATTCCTTTTGATGAAAAACCGGAAAACGCGACGCAATACATATCCACAAAACCTGGTCCTCTACAATCACAATCTGGGGATCGAACTGGAAAACGTTAAAAACATCCCGATGCACGCAAACTCGTGAAGGCGTTATGGGATGGCGAAGCACATAATCAAAACCTTGGCCTCTTTCCATATCAGGTATTTCGGGCTTTTCAATTTCGTTTTCCTTCAGATATAAGACATTCGAAAAAACCATTCCTACCGGAAGTTTTTCCCGCTGCAATAGCGCGTGCACTTCATGCATGTGATTGGGCTCAAACCCATCGTCGCTATCTAAAAAGAACAAATACTTGCCGCTGGAATTCTTCGCTCCGTTATTACGAGCTGCGCTGCGCTCGGCGTTTTCCTGATAGATATAGTTTATACGCGAATCTTGGCTTATGATACCGCGAACAACCTCTTCGGTATTGTCTTTCGATCCGTCGTCAACTACGATAATCTCCCAAGAGTCGAAACTCTGCTTTTGAATAGATTCAATGGTTTTGGGTAAAATCGAGGCACGATTGTAAGCCGGAATTATTACTGAAAAAAAAGGCCTTTCCATAGTTAAACGGGTATTCCCATTGATTTTGCCTTCATCTTAATTTTACTCTTCAAAGGAGATGCATACGCATTTCTGAAACTTAATTTGTTCCACCAGAATAATCCGGTTTTGTTAAGTAAACGATTTTGTAAGCAGAGGTGAAACCACTTCTCGGCTAAATACGATTTTAACGCCTGTTTCGGAATAAAATTCGAGCGCTCGTTTCCGTTTGCCATTTTCTCTAGCAGGGCGTGCACAACTTGCATTTCATCCTTTGAGAATGTCCAGTCGGGATTTGCAAAACGTGTATAAAGTTCAATCTCATCGCGTGTAATCGAAATGCCCATCGCTTCGAATTGCAATTTCTTTACCCGTGCACAGGTATCACTTTGTATTTGAGCATATTTATTTGAAACATTCTGCTCATGGTCGCGCTTTCGCACCAGCATTTCGGGGTAATTCGAAAGCTTACAATAAGCACTCATTTGCACCCAAAAGGCATAATCTTCGCCATGCACAAAATCGGCATCAAACCGCAAGTTGAATTTATCGATTACCGATTTGCGCAATACCGCTGTTGGATGTGCGATATGCGTTTGGTATAAGTGTCTAATGCGGATGTGTGTATCATCGCTGCTGTAACGCACAACTTTGTTCTCGATAGCTTCACCGAAGTCCTCAAACCAGCAGCCGATTAAACCATATTCGGGATTTTCATCCATGAACTGCACCTGTTTTTCGATGCGTTGCGGCAAACTGATATCATCCTGATCCATGCGTACAATGAATTCCCCTTTGCAGGTTTCGAGCCCAATATTAAGCGAGGCGATTAATCCTAGGTTTTGAGTATTTTCAATAAAACGAATGCGTGGATCGGAGTAAGCTTTAATTACCTCAGCACTGCGGTCGGTCGATCCGTCATTAACGATAACAAATTCAAATTCGGTATAGCTCTGGTTTAAGATACTATCAATAGATTCGTTCAGATAATGCTCGGCATTGTATACCGGCATAAAAACCGAAACCCTAGGACTTGCCGTTGCGCTGTTCATCTAATACGTTTTTCGAATATGTTGCCAAAGTTCTGAAATACCTTGCTCAAGTGTAACTGTTGGAGACCAATTAATCGCTGTTTTTATTTTCTCAATATCTAATACACTCGCTTTAATATCAACCGCCCGTCCTTCTCCGTAGCGAATATCGAGTTTGTTAGCGACCAAGGATTGAATAACTTCAAGAATCTGGTTCACAGACTTACCTTCTCCAGATCCAATATTATACACTTCATTTCGTTTATACTGATTAATTAACGCGAGTGCCGCCGAAATTAAGTCTGTTACATGCAAATAATCGCGAACCACTTCACCGTCGCCCCATATTTCAATTGGCTCATTCCTAAACACCTTTCCCAACGTAACGGCAATGAGCCCTTGAGCCGAATTTAATTTCTGCCCGATTCCGTATGGGTTTGATGGGCGCAAGATTAAATAATCAATTCCGTGGGCAAGAGCATCCGTTTGAATGGCTTCTTCCAGCATTTTCTTTGCTTCCCCATAATAATTGATCGGACAAAGTGGAGCTGTTTCATGGTTGAAGTCCAGCCCGTTATTGCCATATATTGCTCCGCCTGATGAAAAAAACACCAATGTTTGAGAACCAAATTTAAACATGCGCTCAGCCAATGCATAGCCTAAATTACGTTGAAAATCCTGCTCCCTCAAGAAGGCTTCTTTACCGGCGGAAGGAATTAATGTGCATGCAAGCAGAAATACAAAATCAAAAGGCCCTTGTTTTAGACAATCATCGATAAAATCAGGTTTGGCCAAATCGCCGGTTAAATGCGTCAGCGAAGCATGTGGTGTTTCGATGTGGTTAAGGTCGGCCGAATAAACCGTATGACCTGCATTTATAAGCGATATTGCCAGGTTCCTGCCAATAAAACCATTCCCTCCGAGCAATAGACATTTAGCCATGAAGCAAATGTAATTAAAACACTATGGATTACATACGCAACCAAGCTTTCGGTATTAAATCACGTGTGTCTTTCGAATCGTCGGCAAACCAACGTTTGGGAGCAATTACTTTTTTGTCGCCACGCGGATTGAGCCAAGCGCCCCACCAGCTAAAACTGCTGTTGGCTATCACATGATGGCGGCAAATGCTCATCAATTGCATATCGCAATAGGCCGTATCTCCCGTATTGTTATCAATGTAATGTGTAGGGTGTTCAAGGTTCAAATTCTCTTTACACCAATTGGGCTCGTCGGAGAACACAAAAAATTCAGGATTATCGATGCCTTCGGCAATTTTTGCTGCAGCAGCCCGATAATAATCGATTCCGCATGATCCATGGGTTTTTACGACCTCGGGATTGGCTACCATGTCGCCTCGGCGCACGTGCAAAGAGACGGCATTGGACGAAAGTATTTGTTGCCGCCACATTTCGTTTTGAGTGTTAAGCGGTTCCTTAAATCTAAAATCGTCGCGTATTTGTTGCGCGTACTTTGAAAAATACTTTTCAGACTGCCAATATCCGATGAGATAGGTTGTGGATTTAGCATTGAAAAAATGTGCATCGAAATGAAAATGGGGCTCTTTGTACACCCGTTGTTTATAATACGGCTGCATGGCGTTCCATTTTAAAGTTATACGATTGAGTATTGAGCCGGTGTAGGGATTCAGGAAAAATGTTCGTTCCTTTTCAGTTACAAAATCAGCCATTAGTCTAAAGTGATCGAGCCCATAATGCCGTGGCGTTTGTTTTTCAATTTCTAAATCAAACCATGTTCTGTCCCGGTTTAAGGCGGTGTTTTTTTCAAGTGAAAGAGCACGCGCTGCCGCATACTGAAACATTTGGTTGCCCAATCCGCTTATTAATTCACTAATAATCATCAACTTTCCTTGCTTGATTTCATCCGGCAAATTAGAAACAAAATTTAATTTATTGTCTATCCGAAAAAGAATGAAGTGAAATTCATCGCTTAAGATAGTTGTGTAAGGAGGTTCGAAAACACATACTTTTGCGGTATGCTTGCAGTTATAACGGGTGCTACACGCGGAATCGGGAAGGCGGCCACCTTAGCACTTGCCCGATTAGGCTACAGACTTGCATTTGTTGCCCGGCCGTCGAAACAATTGAACCAGCTGCTCCTCGAATTGGGGGAGAGCAAACCGATCTATGTGGAAGGCGATTTGCGTGAAAATCATTCCATCGCAGCGCTCAATGCCAAAATCAATACCGAAGGACTTGTACCCGATTTAATTCTGCTCAATGCTGGGATCTTTACGCCGGGATTGGTGGATGATCTTACACGTCAACAACTGGATGATGCCTTAGGCCATAATTTCGTTCCTGCGCTTGAAACAATTCGTCCTTGGCTTGATGCAATGAAGTTAAGAAAAAGCGGTAGAATCATTTTCATCGGTTCCATTGCCACACGCAATCCGCGACCTGAGGCGGCGCCCTATGTACTGTCAAAAGCATTGCTAAGCGCCTATGCCGAATTGCTGTTTCATTCGTTACGCTCCTCAAATATTTCAGTTACACGGATTATTCCGGGGGCTATCGATACCGATACCTGGCAAGGCCTCGACGTTCCTCGTGCGCATTTTATTCCGGCCGAAGATTTAGCAAGCATTATCGTGAGCATCACTCAGCTTGCGCCCCAAACCGTACCCGAGGAGATAATTGTTCGTCCAACAGACCCAAATTGGTAACATGGGAAAGAATAAACTCAAGCATTTCGCGGAGCTCGATTTATTTACCCATGTTATTCAGCATCCGTATCAGAAAGAAAATTTTGACCACCCTCTGAAAGGTCGCTGGAACACCGATTTTTTTTGCGCAGCTCAACCCATTACACTGGAAGTTGGCTGTGGTAAAGGAGAATATACGGTTGGGCTAGCTCGTTTGCATCCCGAACGCAACTTTTTGGGTCTGGACCTCAAAGGGAACCGCATCTGGAGTGGCGCCCGTACGGCACTAGACGAAGGAATGCGCAATGTGGGATTTATTCGCTCACAAGCAGAACGCATCGGAAATTTCTTTGCCCCCGGCGAGCTAAGCGAAATCTGGGTTACATTTCCCGACCCGAAACCGAAGAAAGGCGATACACGAAAACGCCTCACCAGCGTAGAAAGCAATAAGCGCTACCGAGAGTTGCTTGCCGCGGGCGGACATGTACACCTAAAAACCGACTCCGATTTTAATGTTGCCTTTACGCTCGAGGTGATTCGCGAAACAGAAGCCGAATTGCTTCGATTCAGTGAAGATATAGACCGTGATTTCCCGAACGACGAGCTTGTTAAAATTCGCACGCATTATGAAATGATGTTTCGCAAGAAAGGCATACCGATAAAACTTATCAGCTATAGACCATGAAAGATCCGCGTTTATCGGCCGATTTTTTCGACAATGTTTATGCAGTTGTGCGTTTAATTCCGAGCGGCCGAGCCACAAGTTATGGTGCCATTGCGCGCTATTTGGGCACGGGAAGTTCGGCGCGCACGGTAGGCTGGGCCATGAATGTATCCCATGCTGTAATCCCTCCGGTTCCGGCACACCGCGTAGTAAACCGATTGGGAATGTTAAGCGGCAAAGCGCATTTTCATCCGCACGAAGCGATGCAACAACGCCTGCTTGAAGAGGGCATTGAAGTAAAAAACGACCAGATACAAAATTGGGATCGCGTGTTTTGGGACCCTACACAAGAACTT
>JBKCFX010000012.1:0-12987 GCA_046303595.1 Bacteroidia bacterium | reverse complement strand
AAACAGTGCCATGATGCCGATTAGTTTAATGGAGATATTTACAGCCGTTGTGCACGTTTCAATCATCCCATTTTCGCCGGTTACCATTCGGGTAAAGAGGAGTTTATCGCCCAAAACAAATACGTTAAAAGCGGCAACCGTGATTGCAATTACGATAAATGCCGACCAGATTCTGCTGAGTGCCATGGCTTATTTGGGGCTCAATATAACAGATAAATGACTATTTATATTATCGATGTTGATTAGTTCTGAACGATGAACCGCGCATAATTAAAGAATTGCGCCATCTGTCAGCTCAATCGTTCTATCGCTTGCGCGCGCAAAATCTAAATCGTGCGTTACCGCAATTATTGTTTGATGGAATTCGTGCGCCAATTCTTTCAAAATATCAAAAACCACTTGCGTATTTCGCGTGTCGAGATTACCGGTTGGTTCATCGCCCATAATAATCAGCGGATCGTTAATCAATGCACGTGCAATTGCAACACGCTGCTGCTGCCCGCCACTAAGTTTCGATGCCGGCTTCAATGCCTGATCGGCTAATCCTAAAATTTCGAGTTTCTGCATAGCTCGTGCTTCAATCTCCTCCTCAGTCTTCAAACCCAGGCGTAATGCGGGAATCATAACATTGCGCAAACACGTAAATTCCCCAAGTAAATAATGAAACTGAAAAATAAAGCCAATCTTCGCATTGCGAATACGCGCCAATCGGTCGATACTCAGTTTGCTCACATCCTCGCCTTCAATCATCAGCTTTCCGGAAAAGTCGGTATCCATTGTCGATAAAACATAGAGCAAGGTACTTTTGCCACTGCCCGATTTTCCCACCAAGGTTAAAAATTCTCCCTTCTTAACGCCAAACGAGATGCCTTTGAGCACCTCGAACTCAACCGGATCGTAGAATTTCTTGCGGATATTTTCAACTTCGAGTACGTACATCACTTTCTGAAAATTGCAACCGGATCTACTTTAGCGGCCTTTCGTGCAGGAATATACCCGGCTAAAAATGTAATTGCCAAACCAATCATCGAACCACGCAAAAACACCAAAGGCTCAAAGCGAATCGGAAAATAGCCAATATCGCCGCCAATGTATACCTTTTGGAGCAGGTTCACGAGTACCAGCGCTGCTATAATGCCCAATACAATTCCGATAATTCCAATTGTTAGCGCTTGGTAAACAAAGATTCGGACTACATCCTTCCCTTCAAAACCCATTGCTTTTAATATGGCGATGTCGTTAATCTTCTGACTCACGGTCATATTCAGAATCGTGTAAATCCCAAAACAAGACACAATCAACAAGGTTAGCGAAACAAATGTGATTACGATGGTACGCATGCGCGAACCCGCAACAAATGTGGCATTTGCTTCCTGCCAGTCTTCAGCTTTGTAGCCACTCAACGCAGTGAAATCGGCCGAGCGCTCCATCGCCAGATTGAAATCGGTAAAATTCACGTTGATATCGGTAACGTACGAATCGCCTTCGCGCTGCAATTGTTGGGCAGTACGAATGTTCATGTAACTCTTCGACTTGTCTTCATAACTATTATTGGTCTTGAAAATTCCAACAATGGTCATCAAGCGCTGAACTCCTTTTGGCGATGTTACTGTTATCCGATCGCCGGTCTCAACGCTCATTTTATCGGCAATGCCCGCACCGATGATGATAGCATTTGGCACCCGATCGAGATCATCGTATTCACCTTGTACCATAAATGATTTTATTTGAAACATCGCGTTGCCTTGTGCCGGTTTAAATCCAACGGTACGTCCTGCCATTTGCGACTGTCCGTTGTTGTAAAAAACACTCATGCCTACCTGCGGAACTACAACCGCTACATCAGCTTGTTTCTTAAAAAGTTCGATTAATTGTTCGGGATTGTTGATTCGGCTTGATGTAGGCGTTATTCCAGGATTCACAATCAGCGTTTTCGCACCCGAATCGGGAGCAATAGGCGCACTTATTTGGGTGTCGCTGTAAACGCGAAGATGCGGTGCAGCCTTAAAAAACGAATCGTTTGCAGAACGCGCAAAGCCCTTGTTCATCGAATTCATAAACATGTAAACCGCCATGCCAAGCATCACACCGAAAATAGCAACCATGGTTTGTTTTCGGCCCGATATGAAATAGGTCGAAGCAATTTCGCGGTTTACGGGATGCCTTTTCATATTATGGTTTTAGAGGCAGTAATACATCCGTTTCTGCAAGACCGTCAAGCACTTCAACCCATTCGGTGCTCTTAATGCCTACGTTAATTTTACGAAGTCCTTCAGCGCCTTTTATGCGAACGCTGTTATCGTACGATAAATACTTCCGCGGAATAAGCAATACCTTGTCTCTTCGTGCCACAGCTATGTTGGCTTCGAGACGCGTTCCGAGTGCCTGTAAATTCGGTGGTAAACTCAGCGGCACATCTGCCAGATAGGATTGCGAAGCCTCGTCAAACATGGGATAAATCACACCCAGTTTCCCTTTGATTACCGAATCGGGAAGAATATTTAATTTGATAGAAACCGACATCCCCTCTCGGATTCTAGCAAAACCCGACTCTTCGATATTCAAACGGGCAACTAGTGTCGCTGAATTCGCAATGCTGGCAATAGATTCACCTTTGCGCACATAATCACCTTTTTTCTTGAAAACTTTAAACACCTTACCTGCCTGCGGAATGCTGATTTTATTGAATTCGTTAAGTGTTGAAGCGGCAAGGGCCTGAGCATCCTGAGCTATATATTTTTCACGATACTGTTGCTGCAGCAATTTTATTTGTTGTTCGAGCGATTCGCGCGAGGTTTGTGCAGCCTTGAAACTGAGTTCGGCCTGTTCAAATTCCAACTTCGAAACACTGCCTTTGGCAAGAAGTGAAGTAAATCGATCGAGATTCAGTTGCTCCTGTTGCTCTTTTGCCTTTGCCAATTTCAATGCTTCCTGTTTTTCAGCAATTGCGGGTGCATCATCGCGAAGATTTGATGCTGCAATACCACGTTGCAATTCGGCCGCCGAAGCATTGGCATTGTTTACTGCGTTGTCGATTACAACAGCTATTTCTCCAACTTGTACCGAATCCTGCTCCTTGATAAACAATTGCTGAATGGTTCCATCTGTTTGCGCAGTTAGCATGTAGCGGTCTGATGCATCTAATGTTCCCGCCGCAAAAACATTTTCCTCGATGACGTCGCGTATAGGCGAAACCTCATCAGGCGTTGAGCAGGCTGAAAAAATCAATAGAATCAAAAAAACATATGGTGATTTCATAGGATCATCGGGCATTCCGGATATTTTCGAGTGCAATAGCGACAGTTGCTTTGGCCGAAACTGCATTAAGTTGAGATTGAATAACCTTGCGATGTGCGCGCAGTACATCTTCGCAATCAAGCAAACCTGCGTCAAATCGATTTGTAACATGGCCGAATGACTCTAGCTCCAACGCCACAATCTCATCAGAAGCCCGCAGTTGAATGCTTGCATTGGCAAAATTTGCATCGAGCTTTGCTTTCTGTGCTACCGACTGCTCATTAGCTCGCTGAAGCCCAAGCCTCGCTCTATCGTTGTCTATTTTTGCCAAGCTGAGTGAAGTAATTCGGTTGGCACTCACGGGAAGATCCCAGTTCAACTTCAATCCAACATACTGCGACTGAATCCAGCGTTGCGACGGATCGAACAGTCGGGAATTGCTGTTGTTTTGCCACGCGTAATTGCTTATCAAACTTAAACCAGGCAATTGATCGAGCCTTACCTTGCGGAGGTTCTGAACTGCATAGGTAAACTGCAATTCGGCAATGTCGGTCGATAGTTGTGTCGAAATCGGTGGCATATCGGTAGGCAAATCAACATACCACGAAGCATCAGCGCCAATCTGAATCGAATCGCTAAACAAGGCATTGAGGTATTCGCCTTGAAGCGTGATGAGATTTCGGAGCGTCTCCAATTCCTGATTTTGCTGGATAGAATAGATACGTGAGTCGTTTACTTCCTGCACCGAAGCCAAACCTTTTTCCTTGCGGCTTGAAATAAGTTGATACAACGAATCGGCTTGCTGTGCAGATTTGCTGAGAATTTGAAGTTGCTCGCGGTATGCTAAAATTGAAAAATAGCCTTGAGCCAGTTCGTTCTTTAGCTGCTCAATTGCCTGCGCTGTTTGCAGTTTTGCTAACTTATGCAAGGTTTTACTCATCGGAACTTCAGCAATTCGTGCCGGCTGAAGAACATCTAGTTGAGGCGAAAATGTAATTGAACTAATGTATTGCTGTCCGAACTGCACTTCTTTGAAACTGCCGGCCGGACCGCCGAAAATTTCTCCGGGAATAAAATTTACAGGAATTAAGGTATTGTTAATGGCAGTAGCCGAAACCGGCGCTTTTATTGAAAATGCATTGGCTAAAGCCGCTTTTTCTGTAAGTAGGGCAATTTGTTCGTCGTACCTGCGCATCAAAACAGCATACGATTCGACCTCTGCTTTTTTGTACAACGCGGCTATATCTGAAACGGCTGAAGAGCGATTTTGAGCCGAAGCAGAAATGAAGCAACCGAAAAAGTAAAAAAGAAGAAGAGGCCATTTCATGCAGCAAAGTTAGAAGATTGAATAAGCCTTGTCCTTTTTATTTGAAATTTCATATCGCATAAAAGCTTGTTGCCGGGAGCAAAAACGAAATTTTGTTTTGGGCAGGGAATTGAAATTGTTTGACCAGAATTTCAATGCTTCGACAAAACCGAATGCAGCAGCATTTGCGGCGTTCAAGGACGATTTCAAATGCCGAAATTATCCGTTTTAAACGTTTATAAACGTTTGTAAACGATTAGTAGGGTGCTGTTTTGTAGCTTCGCCCTTAGGGTAGGGGGGATAGGATTCCTACAAAATCTGTCGATTCGAGTCAAGCAGTTTTTATTAACAATTCGCTTATTCGCGTTCCTACAAATTTTTTACGTCTCCCGCAAAATTTATGAGTTTGGGAGTTCTAACTATTATGCCGCCACGGGCGGGCTTTCCGGTTCAAGTCCTCGGCCGTTTCGGCTTCGCTTCAACTGCCTGCGGGCTTTCCCCTGCAATCCCTGGCGGGTAAGCGTTAACGAATTCCTGCCGTATTCCAATTGTTCATTGAAAATACAACTGTCTTCTTCGGACTGAAGTCCGAAGCTTGATTTGAAGTCCGAAGCCTGATTTGAAGTTCCGAGCTACTCTTAAACTGCACTGATAGGACACATTTGTATGCCGATTTCGAAATAACAGATAGCAATTACTCATTTCGCATCCGACACCAAATTATGCAATTCCGGCTGTGAATCTTCGTATTTACAACCGTATTCGCTCCGTGTTTTATCCGTTTTAAACGTTTATAAACGTTTATTTACGACTATTTAAATCCAATAGGTTCATATTTGGGAATCAGTATTTCCATATATGAAAAATTCAAGCAAAGTATCCTCTACAATCGAATGGAAACGTTCAATGGATTTGGCCATTTCAATGCACCAGATAATACGTCACATGCTCGACGATAAAACCGGATCAGGAGAACTGGCTGAACGCCTTTTGCAGTCTGTTTTTAAAATCGAAGCCCGTATTACCGAAAGCTATCATTCTTGGGTTTTTACCCAATCTGAATTATTTTGTATGGCTCGCTATCATTTGTCGGAAACCGAATTTTATCTCGAATGCGCTTTCCGAAACAGGTGTATACCTTATCCTGATTACTATCGTTTGCAAAGCGATATAAGCTATGTGCGTTTCCTTCTCAATAAACGAATTGAAAATCTCCAAAAAAAGAGAGAATTACTTGTGCATTAATCGAACGATTGGTTCTCGGTTCCGCTCATCTCAATCATGCGGGCGTAATCCTCAGGACTCAAGTCGTTGTAATAGAAATTTACCGGATTTATAGCTTCTCCATTTTTATGAACCTCATAATGCAAATGCGGCCCAACCGATTTCCCTGTATTCCCTACCAAGCCAATAACATCGCCGCGTTTAACACGTTGCCCCGGCCGAACCATAATCTTGCTCATGTGGCCGTACAAGGTCATGTAGCCATATCCGTGATTGATGCGCACATGATTTCCGTAGCCCGAAGCATCGGCATCTGCGCGCATAATAGTGCCATCGCCGGTTGCATAGATTTCTGTCCCTACAGCTGCCGCAAAATCCATCCCTGCATGAAACTTCGTTGTTTTGTAAATAGGGTCTGTACGGTAGCCGTAACCCGATGCCATGCGCTTAAGTTCCTTGTTGCTAACAGGCTGAATTGCCGGAATGCAGGCAAGCATGGCCGCTTTATTCCGAATCATCCCTAAAATTTCGTCGTATGATTTACTTTGAATTACCAACTGCTTCGACAACATGTCGGTCCTGCGCATGGTTTCCGTTAATAAATCGCGGTTTTCGAAATCCTTGTATCTGTTGTAGCGGTTCACTCCCCCAAAGCCCGCCTTGCGCACCTCATCTGGAATTGGCTCGGCCTCAAAAACCACACGGTAAATGTTATCGTCGCGATCCTGCAAATCCTCCAGGACTACACTCATTTGCTGCAGGCGCTGATTTACCAGGTCGTAATCCAACTTCATTCGCTCAATCTCACGTTCAAGCTGCTTTTCTTTTGGGGAGTCAATCGTATTGTATGCAATCAAAATCCCCAATGCTGCAAAAACCAATCCTGTAGCGACAAACGAGAAAAAACGCATCATGCGCTCCCGCGTTCCTGGTTTTACACGCTCATAACTAAGCGATTTCGTATTGAATTGGTATCGAACCTTTGCCAATCGTTTTTAGTTTGTAATTGCAAAAGTACGGTCTTTTTATTTAGTGTGCCCTCTGAATGCATCAATTTCGCCCACAGGCAGATTACCACATCCTTACCCTACCATGAATAAGAGGTTTAGAGAATCTTAATTTTTGTTAAAACTTCCTTATGGTATGCACTAGGTAATTCATGCCAATAGCTCTCTCTTGCTAGCAAACCAATATCAAATGATTGAATTCGTGATTGGATTTACCTGACTATGTTACAAATTTAATTTTGTTTTGTATGCTTTTTGGCTGTATGTTTACTTTTCAGTTTCTGTTTTCTAAAAAGCTTTAAATACAATTGTATTATTAGTGCATTCGCTCGTTGTTCTAGATTTTTCTCGGTTTACGAATAATGGAGCATGTTTAGTCATACTGCAGGTGTAGCCTTTATTTCAATGCATTCAGATTTATCTGATTTACGTTAAGTACTATTTCAGACTGAATAGTTATTTCTGTAAAGAATATTGCCGATTTGGAATATAAACGAATGAAAGAATTGTAAGTATATGGAAAAGAATAGATTATTGATTTGCGACGACCATTTAATTTTTTGCCAAGGAATTGGCGATCTTATTCGCTCTAATTTTCCAGACATTTCAATTACGCATTGCTCCAGTATTTCCGATGCTCAAAATCAGCTGGATGCAATCGGATTCAGTACCTTGATTGTAGATATTAAATTATCGGATGGCAATGGTATTGATTTTATCATGCGCAATAAAGATAAATTAACCGATGCAACGGTAATCGTTCTTTCGGCGTATTTCAATCCCTATATTGTAGATAAAGCCAGACAGGCCGGTGCTCACCATTTCATAAAAAAAGAACAAGGAGCAAGCGATTTATTTAAGGCCATTGAAAAGAATTACCCCAGTTTTTTAAGTAAGCAAGATGTCGAAAACGATAAACATACTATGTCGATTCTTCTCTCAAAGCAGGAGAAAGAAATTGTGTATTTAATATCGCTTGGACATGTGAGCAGGGAAATCGCCGACTTGCTTTCAATCAGCAAAGCAACTGTCGATACCCATCGTAAACACATACACCGTAAGTTAAATACAACCAACACAGCCGAGTTGCTCAAATTGCTGCATGAAGATAAAATTTAGTGGCCTACTTACTTTTTTTATTTGCATATGGTTTAATGCATATGCACACACTGAGGCTTATAAATTTTATTTTGCAGTTGATTCGCAATCGATTTGTACGGTAAATGAAATCCATAAACTGACTTGGAAAGCTGTAAAACCCGAAGAACAAATTAAGTTTGGTTATAACTCGAATGCAACAATTTGGTGTAAATTAATTTATCAAAGACCCTATGCCCAAAAAGCATTTTATTGGCTTTTTGATAATATCCACCTCGATTCTATTACACTTTATAAGGACGAAAAACACTTGGCATTGCTTGGCGACAGAACCAATCAGCGAAGTTTATTTATTTACGGAAATGCTTTTCAGCTAATAAACACTTCGGCAAATGACTCGTTAACGCTACTGGCAGCGGTAAAGAAAACGCATACTACCTTTTAATTTTCGATGAGTGTAAACGACGCTGATACGCTGCTTATAAAGTCGAATCGACGACTTGCTGCTTCATTCACTTTTCTGGGTATTGCGATTATTCTGCTAGCACTTACCGGATTTGTATTTTACAGACTTAAAAAGAAATGGCACCTGTATTACCTGCTTTACACAATCATGGGCGTGTTGTTTGTGCTGGTGAATTTGGGAATTTTACGCTATTTTGTTTTTCCTGAATTTCTGTATTTCAGTGAGCTTCGCATTTATTCAAGTTGTTACTGGTATTTGTTGATGGGCGTTTTCCTTTCTGAAACCATTCATTTTAAGGAAAATAATTACAAGCTATATCAACTTTTTATGGGCAATCAGTATGCCGTTTTGGCCTTGTCAATTTTAGCATTGCTATTTCTTTTTACCGGAAATTTTACGTTGCTGAAGTATGCTACCTACATTATTTTTATTGTGTTCTTTGTGAATATTGTTGTGTTATTTCGCGCGGTATGGTTGGCATTTCAACGCCAAGAATCGCTGGCAAAATATGTAGTCTTTTCGTTTTTGCCCAGCGTTTTATGGGGCATTAGTTTGATTTTAAACATCGCCGGTTTGGGCGCTTATTTAAGAGGTTTCGATTGGATTAACTGGATCATTGCCTACGAAATGATTCTTTTTGGTTGGTTACTTATAAAAGACTATGTACTTGTAATTGAAAGCAATACACTATTGGAAGAGAAAATTATCCACGCCGAAAAAACGACCAATAAAAACATCGAGTCGGCTCGTTTAAAGGAACGTCGGCAAATTTCGGATTTGTTGCACGATAAAATTTCTACAGATGTAGCGCGCACCATGCAATCGCTCGATTTGGATGAGGTTGCCAAAGCGCGCGAACATATATCTGAATTAGGTAAAAATATTCGCAACCTTTCGCATACCATTTTGCCTGTAGAATTGGAGCATGGTGCATTGGCGCAAGCTGTTCTGCATCATGTAACCAATTTGAATGCAGATCGATCAACAGAATTAATCAGTTTTCAAGCCTATGACTTTCCAGAGCATATCGATAAGAGTTTAGCCTTGAGTTTGTACCTTACCCTTCTCGAATTACTTCAAAATGCCATTAAGCATTCCGAAGCAAAACACATTCGCGTAGAGTTATATGGCTATCCAACAGAATATGTGTTTACGGTAAGCGACGATGGCAAAGGCTTTTCTACAGGACAGCAGTATGGATTCGGTTTAAACAACATTGCCGCTCGCATCAAGGATTTGGGCGGAGAATTAAGTTTGAGTTCAAAGCCCGATGAAGGCGTAAACTGCATGCTCATTGTTCCGATTAAAAATACCCATTAATGGGTATTGGCTATATGAAATAGCTGGTTGTACTTTGCCGAGTTTTTAAAACGCATAAAATAAACGAATCCGATTTTTCACTGATGTATTTATTCTCAATTTATCGAGATCACTTTCAATTTCTATCAATCCTAAGTATTCAATCCAATCTCATGAAAAAGATTTTTTCTTGCCTTGCAACATGTTGTTTAACGCTTGCTTCACAAGCACAATTCGTAAAAAACGATTGGGGAGCTATTATCGGCAATACTCTTAATGATACAGTTAATGGTTTAAGTGAACTAACTATCAATGGAATGGAAGCCGATGCTTCGGGAAACACCATTGTTATTGGAACATTTAAAGGAACCATCGATTTCGATCCGAGCGCAGCTTTCGTTAACATATCATCACCAGAACCTTTTCCAGGCACTTTTTTCGAAGCGGGGTTCTTTGCTAAGTATAACAGCAGTGGAGGGTTGGTTTGGGTAAAAGTTTTAGGTAATGAACCGGGCCGTCTTTTTATGAGCGCGCTTGCATTAGATGGTGCAGGCAGCATTTACTTGGCTGGAGAATACAGCACAGGAGCAATAGGCTCTGGTGGTATTTTCGACCTCGATCCCAATGCAGGTGTCGTGAATACAGATCCTAATAGCACCAATTTTTGGGCAAAATACGATTCCAATGGGAATTTTATTTGGGGGGATGGATTTAATAGTGCGACTGGTTACCGAACATCTCAATTATTAGTTAATGCCAATAACGAACTTGTTGTACTTGGCATTTCTACGAATCCTTTATCAATTGGTAGTTTTATTTTTCTTAATAAAACAACGGGTGGATTTATTTCAGGGTACAATTTAGCAGGAAATGGCTTTATTTGGGACAATGTCACAGGTTCTAGTCCATTCCAAGCAACACAAGATGCTTCAGGCAATTATTTTGTATGCGGCAATTTGTCAGGCACTATCGATGTTGATCCGGGTGCAGGAGTCACGAATCTTGTAAGTAATGCACTTACAAACATTAATGCCGAAATGTTTGTATGCAAGTACAATGCATCCATGAATTTACAATGGGCCTTTGTTTTAAATGCAGATGTTGCGGATTTTACATTTCCAGGCGGCGCATACCCTACGGGGATAACAACCGACGCAACTGGGAATGTATATATAGCGGGTGTTTATCAAGATACGATTGATTTTGATCCTGGTGTTGGGCAAACAATTCTGCTTCCATCGACTAGTGGTCAAGAAAGAGGTTTCATCGTAAAATACTCTACTTCTGGAAATTTAGTTTGGGCAAGGCCCATCGATGAAAATTCACCGTCGCCAGTAAATCAACGAAGTTTAATTTCCGATTTAAAATTGAATCCATTCGATAATACCTTGTATGTTCATGGGAAATGTGTTGATTATCCGAAAGACTTTTTAATTGATGAAGAAACTTTGATCATACCAGGTTATGGTGCTCCATTGAATAGCAATTATACTTCCTACAGCTTTATCACCAATTTAGATTTTAATGGTAATACATTGAATGTAAACACAGTTGTGCCCGGTGAATATGAAGGCTCAGATGTTTCCGCTACACTTTCAATCGAAAACAATGGAATAATTCATATTTGTTCTTCCAATTTTATTCAAAACAATTCCAACTATAATCCTTTGAGTTTTGGCTCATGCGAAAACAATCCCATTCCTTATCCTAACTCAGATGCTGGTTTTTTAGGTTTCGCCATTTCACGGTATTCGCCTTGTTCAAATCCACCACTAATTTCTGCACAACCGCAAGACACCACAGGCTGTTTCGGTTTCCCACTCTCGGTGAATGTTGGTATTACGGGTGCAACCTGTACCAAATACTTTTGGATGAAGATAAATACAGCCGATAACAATATTATTCCAGGGTATTGGGAAGTGGTGCAAGACAGTTCTACATTGTATTTCCCATCGTTTTCGGTAGCCGATACAGGAACCTACATTTGCACAATTGAGGGTGAATGCGGAAGCATTAGCACAAATGTATTTACCATTGGAGGCCCTCGCAATCCTGTTGTTGATTTTGGCTTTTTTCCAGATGTAACTCAATGCGCCGGAACGGCCTATACATTTGACCTTACGCCTTATCAACCACAATTTGGAGATGCTCCGTACACTTTTCAATGGAAGAAAGGGAATAGTGTGTTATCCAATGCCGCCTCTTTTACCATTTTGAGTCTTAGCACTAGCAACTCAGGTACTTATTTTGGAATTGTGAATAATCTCTGCAATTCCGATACGCTTGTCATAAACTTAATGGTTAATTCTACATCCAACCAAACCGAACAAGATATTTTTTGCAGCGGGTCAATCTACACGCTACCTGATGGAAACACAACTGAAATCGGTGGCACCTATACTTTCCAATACACCACCTCCTTGGGTTGCGATAGCATTTACACCTTGCAATTGACGGAAGAAATTTGCTCAGGCCTCTCGACAAATACACTTACTGGAATTGAAATTTATCCCAATCCAAACAAGGGTATTCTTTATCTAAACAATACTCCCAAAGGCAGCCGAATTAAACTCATCAATTCGCTTGGACAAGAGTTAATGAATTTGGCTACAGCGGCGGATCAAGCCACACTCGATCTGAGCCATTTTGTTAATGGAATTTATACCATTATTCTAGAGGCAGATGGAGGCATAGCAACACGAAAAATGGTGATTGCGAAGTAAATAGTTTAACCAGAAAATTTTTGAATCGAAAAGATATAATTTGAAAATGAGCTGCTTACTAGATAATTCCGCAATTAGTAAGCTTAAAACAAGAAGTAAACATCAAAAATGAAGACTATGCAAAACCTAAAGAACGTACTGTTTTTAATTTGCTCAAGTTTAATCGTACTCTCGAGCTGCAGCGAAAATTACTCCAATGGCGAGCGAATCGGAGTCATCACCCAGTTTTCAGAAACAGGTTTAATTTGGAAAAGTTGGGAAGGGCATTTAAACGTAACGCAAACAGGAATGAACAGCAGCGTTCCGTTCGATTTTTCGATCGACAATGACAAGCCGGATCAACAATTAATCAATAAACTCGATTCGGCGGCGCAATATGGCTGGAAGGTTAAATTGGTTTACCACGAAACGGCTGGCAAGAATTGGTTCAACAACCGCGGTGAAACAAGTCATTTTATTACAAAAGTCGAAGTATTGGAAAAGAATTTCGGCAATGCATTTAACGGTAATTTGCAGCAAAAAAACACCGGAAAAGTGGTTGATACGGTTTATGTAGTAATTACGCCTGATAATCCGGATTATAAAAAGTTTTTTAAATGAAATTTTAATAAATGGCCTTCTTTAAGT
>JBKCFX010000011.1:0-6878 GCA_046303595.1 Bacteroidia bacterium | reverse complement strand
GTAAGGCAGTTGAGCGTCGCAAATGCTGATGTCTTCGCTGGCCGTGAGGCTTGGTGAAACCGTCAGGTTCAAGGTCACCACCGAATCACAACCGGAAGCGGTGCTTAAAGTTACCGAATACGATCCAGCCGCATTGTAGCTGTTGCCGTTCCAGCTGTAAGGAAGCTGAGCATCGCAAATTGAAACATCCTCAGAGGCTGTCAGAGTCGGATTAACACTTAAGTTCAGGGTCACCACCGAATCGCAGTTCGCTACATTTTGAAGAGTTACGGTGTATGTACCGGCTGCATTGTAGCTGTTTCCATTCCAGGTGTAAGGCAGTTGAGCGTCGCAAATGGCAATGTTTTCGTTAGCAGTCAAGCTTGGCGAAACCGTCAGGTTCAAGGTCACCACCGAATCACAGTTCGCTGCATTTTGAAGCGTTACGGTGTATGTACCGGCTGCATTGTAGCTGTTGCCGTTCCAGCTGTAAGGCAGTTGAGCATCGCAAATTGAAACATCCTCAGAGGCTGTAAGGTTCGGAGTGAATGTCAAGTTGATGGTTACCACCGAATCGCAGCCGGTGCTTGAAACAAGGGTCTCGGTTCCTGATGGGTTTGCTTCATTGTAGGTTGTTCCACCAATTACCACGCTGTAGCCACTGCCTGAACAGGCTGTGTTGGTAAATGTTCCTGAAAGAGAAGGAGTGAAGGTTAAGTTGATGGTTACCACCGAATCGCAGCCTGTGCTTGAAACAAGGGTCTCGGTTCCTGATGGGTTTGCTTCATCGTAGGTTGTTCCACCAATTACCACGCTGTAGCCACTGCCTGAGCATGCTGTGTTGGTAAATGTTCCTGAAAGAGAAGGAGTGAAGGTCAAGTTTACGGTTACCACCGAGTCGCAGCCATTCTCTGCATCTAAAATAACAGGATAGATTCCTGCAACACTTACACTATTGCCATCAGGCAGCGTATAAGAGTTACCCGAACAAATCGCAGTATCAATCTGACTAGCAAAGGTTTGGAAGTCTCCTGAAATGTTAATTTGTTCCGTTACAACACAACCAAATACATTTTCAACTTCTACCGTGTAAAGTCCCGGTGTAATAAATGTATTTAAGGCGGTATTCGGACTTTGTCCTCCCGACCAGGTATAGGTTGTTCCACCTCCCGCTACAATGCTTGTGCTGGGTGATGTGCACGTAATGTGTGTATCGGGTGGCGATACCAGATCTGGTGCGGTAAATACTACAGAGGGCAATAGATTAACGGTTAATTCCGCACTGCTAGAGGTTACCGGGCATGTATTTGTAGATTCAGATGCTACCAATTGGAAAATTGCACCATCAAGTCCGCTAACATCAGCAATAGATAATGTTTCGGTGGTGCTTCCACTAAAGATGGCATTATCAGAAAGTGTGGTGAAACTCAAACCACCATCTACGCTCATTTGCCATTGTAAACTACTGAAACCTGTAACATTTGCAATTATGGTTGCGCTTTCATTTGCACAAACCGCCAAAGGCAATGGCTGCGAACTAAAAATAGGAGGCACACAACCGTCTGAAGTACACGTAAATGAGGCTGCGGTAAAACAATTGTCACTGCCACCTATGGGTAGTATTGTGAAACTAACCGCATCAGAAGGATTTAAGCCCGTGACCTCATAAGTTGTAGTTATCACATCAATGCCCGATCCAACAAGCACCCCATTTACAAGGTAATCCAATTGGTATGACGTTGCACCAACAACCGCAACCCAGTTAACGGTTACGCTAGATGTACTACTAATCCCACAGCTTAATTGCGGCGAGACAACAGGCGTTACGTTTAAAATTAAGGTTTGGCTTGAGTCGCAACCGCTCGTACTTGTATAGTTAACTGTATATATTCCTCCCGAATTGTAAGAGTTCCCATTCCAACTGTAGGGCAAGTCTGCATCACATACCGTTATGGTAAAAGTGTCTGAATACGTAGGAACAACCTCAATGATTAGCTGCTGCGGTTGGCCAACACATCCATCAATACTTGTTTCGGTAACGGTAAGCGAATACGTCCCCACAACCTGAGGCCAGGTAATGTTAACCAATGAACTTCCCTGTCCGCTGTTAATTACTCCGCCTCCCTGAGGCTCCCAGAAATAGCTACTTCCAGAAGTATTTGTGACAAAATAATTATTTGTGGTAGCGTTTACGCATAATGTATCAGTCTGGGCTATTGCCGGGAGTGAGATTCCCAGCAAAGCCAGTAGGCAGATAATATGGAAAGTTATGCGTTGCATTGGTTGTAGTGCGAGGTGTTAGTCGTGGAAGATAGGGGAGGTATTAACTGGAGGATTTACTGTAATTAGGAGGGTGTCAAGAGTAGGATTTATTACACATCCGCCATTGCTTATGCTAGTAATTACAACACTTATATTTGTTGTTGCTGGTGAAATTATAAACGAAAATGATCCAGATGCATCAAGAGTTATCGATTCAGGACTTCCGTTCACCGTAAAAATAACCGTGCCGCCAGATGGGCCGTTTGAAAAGCTAATAGTGGCATCATCCGAATGGCAAATAGGAGATGCTGCAGCAATATTAACCGTGAATGGATTACTTACAACATCCCACTGACAAGTGATAGTATTGAAAGTAGCTGATTCATAACATGCCAAGCCGGTTGGAGCTGGTGGCTGAGTTCCAGTTACGTCCCAAACGCAGGTTGTGGTGTTGAAAGTAGCTGATTCATAACATGCCAAGCCAGTTGGAGCTGGTGGCTGAGTTCCAGTTACATCCCAAACACATGTGGTGGTGTTGAAAGTAGCTGATTCATAACATGCCAAGCCAGTTGGAGCTGGTGGCTGAGTTCCAGTTACATCCCAAACACAGGTGGTGGTGTTGAAAGTAGCTGATTCATAGCAAGCCAATCCTGTAGGAGCAGGAGGTTGAGTTCCAGTTACGTCCCAAACGCAGGTTGTGGTGTTGAAAGTAGCTGTTTCATAACATGCCAAGCCAGTTGGAGCTGGTGGCTGAGTTCCAGTTACATCCCAAACACATGTGGTGGTGTTGAAAGTAGCCGTTTCATAACATGCCAATCCTGTAGGAGCTGGCGGCTGAGTTCCAGTTACATCCCAAACGCAGGTTGTGGTGTTGAAAGAAGCCGTTTCATAGCAAGCCAAACCTATAGGAGCTGGCGGCTGGCTGCCAGTTACATCCCAAACGCAGGTTGTAGGGTTCCAAGTAGCTGTTTCATAACAAGCTACGACCGGCGGCGGAGGTTGAACGCTAATAACGACATTGATAAAAGTATCTCGTGCACATTGAGCCGGATTGTTAGGAGTAAACGTATAGGTAAAGGTTCCTGATACAGCTGTGCTTATACTTGAAGGGTTCCACGTCCCAGTAACCCCATTGTTGGATGTAAGAGGCAGTGCAGGAGCAGAGCTATTTAAGCACAAGGGTCCAATCGGGCTGAATAAAGAAGGTAGTTCAGGGGTTATTTGGATATTTAACGTTCGTGGTGGCCCTGGGCATCCCTCAGCACTTGTTTCAATTACCTGAAGCACATAAAGGCCAGGTAATGTGGTTCCTCCCCAGTTTATTTGGATATGATTTGAAGTCGGGAAAGATGGATTTGATCCAATTGCTACACTTGATGGCCCCGAAATAATTGACCATTCATAGGTCGAACCTGGCGTTCCTGTTGGATCAGCAGATGGGCAATCAACGCAATAGGGCTCAATTGTGCCATAACAAATTGTCTGTGGGTTCAAACTAGAACTTGGCACCTGTGCAGCTACCTTAAAGGGTAGGGCGATCAAGAATATGCCATTTATAAATATCAGTAATTTTATTTTCATGTGTGATTTATTCGTGGAAGATAGGCGTTAGTGTAGGGGTAGGTGAAACTGTAACTGATGTATTGAAAGGCGTTCCCTGACATCCACCTAAACTTGGAGTTATGGTGTAATTTACAGTTCCGCCGGTGGTTGTTGTAAGTGTTTGATTTATTGTTGTTCCATTGCCATTACTTGCTCCGGTTACGCCGGTTGGATTTGCGGTCCAAGTGAATGTGGTGCCCACAAGGTTAGAGTTAAGTGCAATGGATGTACTTTGGCCCGAACATAAAGGTGGGTTAGCAGCAGCCGAAGCCACCGGCGTTGGACTTACAGTAATACAGGTTTGCGATGTACATGCAGCTGCCAGTGAATAACTTATAGGATTGGGCAGTGCCAGGCCAAAATTTATAGCCCCACTTCCATAATTGCTTTCTCCTGCTCCAGCAGGCGTTAAAAATTGGTTGCTGATAAATGTAGGTGGGCCTGCTCCAGGGTCATTTACCAGCATAGCAAAAACTTTAATGCTGCCCGTTGGATTGTTCAGGTTGCTTAAAGGAATGCCAAACTCATATCCTGCATTCAATATGCCCTGTCCGCCATTATTTTGATAGCCCAGCAACGGATTAACGCCCGTTTGCCCAATAAATACATTAATGTTGCTGCTCATACGATACAAGTCAAAATAACCTATAGCAGAAGCCTGATTCATTGCAAGTATATAATCGGGCTCAAAGCCAGCATCAAATTGAATAGAACTGCTCAAATTTTCAACCGAGTAATACGGTGCATTGGTCCTATTTGTCCAACCTGCAAGCGAATTGTAACCTCCCGCTTCGCAATCAATAAAAAGCAATATTCTATTGTTACTATTATTTTGTGTTTGTCCCGCCAAGGCACCAAACAAATACCCTGAGGTGTTTTTTAAATAAATAGCATCGAGATTATTGCCTGCACCAAAGCCACTTACAGGACCTCCTGTAGATATGGCTAAAGGACTTCCCCACTCGGCTTCGGTAATTTGTCCATTGAATGCAAATGGCGGCAGTGGATGGCCAATAACGCAAACCTGATCGCCTGCGGCCAGTGTTGCAGCTACATAGGTATTATCTGATGAAGGCGCCTGAACCTGAACTCCGTTAATCGTAAATTCATACCATGCCGCATTACCACCAGTGAGTGTGATGGAGCTTCCCTCACAAATAGGATTTGGAGTAAGTGTTGGAACTCCCGGTGGGGCAATTATAGTTACGGTGTTTTGGGTTGCAAAAGCCGGGCAGGAGCCGTTTGCAGGTATTGAATAAATTACTGTGTAGGTGCCGGGTGTGCTGCCCGAAGGTGTTATGGCTCCACTAGGAGAAATGCTTAATCCGGCCGGACTTGCAGTGTAGCTTCCGCCGGCAGTTCCATTAAGCACAGGCGAAATACTGCCCGCCTGATTGATACAAAAAGGAGCACCAGGATAAAGGAAGGATGCTGATGGATTAGTCGAAAGATTAATAGTAATAGTTGCAACTGCGTTTGGACACGGGTTGGTTCCCGAAACGGTGTATGTATATGGCCCTGCCAGTTGTGTTGCAGGGTCAAATGTTCCAAGATATCCATTTGAAAGCGCCGAAGGGCCTGTCCAAACCCCCGTTATTTGAGGCGTTCCGCCAAGGCTGTTAAACAAATTTATCGGTGTTGCTGATGAGCAAAGGTTGAGGGTGGTTCCTGTTCCGGCATTGGATTCGGGCACGATGGTTAGCGTAAATTGATAACTAGTTGCACATTGGCCAGCATTAGGAGTAAATGTATACGTTGTGGGCCCTACTACAGATGTGTTTATCGAAACAGGATTCCAAACTCCTACAATTCCGTTAGTAGAGGTTTGATTTAGAATGGGTAATGTAATTATAGCATTTTGACATAAGGTTTGATTTGAATAAGTAAAAGTTGGCGTAACAATAGGGTTAACCGTAATTGTTCCCGTGGCACTTAGCGTTCCGCATCCGCCTGTAAGCGGTATGCTGTAATTAAAGGTTCCACTCGCAGTTGGTGTTCCACTGATGGTGATGGTATTTGCCGCCCATGTTGCCGTAACTCCCGCAGGCAAGCCCGTTGGAGCTCCAATGCCGGTAGCCCCTGTTGTTGCAATGGTTATTTCGGGACTTAAAGCAGTATTGACACAGAGCGACGGTGAAGTTGATGGTGTTCCGGCGGTGTTGGCAGCTGTTACCGTTATGGTACTATTGGCAGTGGTCGAACAACCACATGAATTCGTAACGGTTAATGAATAAGTTGTTGTACCGCTAGGACAAGCCTGAGGGTTTAAGATGCTTGTATTGGATAAGCCTGCTGTAGGTGTCCAGGCATATGTGTATGTATTTTCATTCGCGAAAGTGATTGACCAGTTTAAAAGCGACCCAACATCACCAAGTTCATCATCGTTAATCCACAGGCACCAATTACCATTAATATTTGTATTGTTTAAACCCGAAAAATTGTTGCCTTCGGGTCTGAAGGTTCCATTTGCAGGAATATTTGTAGTGTTGACAGTGATATTTGTAGCCGCCGCGGCAGAAAAAGTAATGTTAGAATAATTGTCGCCGCTTCCGCCATTGTCACTTGATAGTAAATAATAAGTGCCATTTGGCGCTTGAAGCCAAATTTCTAAATCACTAGCCCATGTATGTGAAATATTAAGGTTAACCGAAATTACTTCCCCAGTTGTCCAAACTGAATTACACATACCTGAAACCGAAATGCAAGACTGAGCCCAATTACCAGTTGGTGGTGATGGTGAGTTGGTGTTATTTGAAGTTACACCCGCATCAGGAATAGCGAGCTTTGCACAAGTTGAGAATGTTCGTGAAGTGGCGCTTACTCCGGATGTAACCGTAGCATTTAAATTAACACAACCCGCACAGATGGATGAACTGCTGGGGCTAATGCTTACCGTTGGCGGTCCATTATAGGTGCCGGTGAATGTAGCCGGTGCGCAACTAAATCCATCGTTAACCGAAAACGAAATCGTTTGTCCCGATGTTAACCCTGAAATGGTTAAATTACCTCCCGAAGTAACCTGGTTGGCGCTTAAT
>JBKCFX010000010.1:0-4471 GCA_046303595.1 Bacteroidia bacterium | reverse complement strand
TAAATACCGGGCGTTAATTGGTCGGCAATGAAGTTAAAGGTGTTCTCTCCTTTATTTGCCTGCAGAGTGTTTGTGTAAACAACTTTACCAATCATATTTGAAACGGTGAGGCTTACTGTTTTCGAAGCATCGCTATTGAACTGAATGGTTGTTGATTTATTGAAAGGATTCGGGAAATTGCCTCTGGCAGAAACAGGCTCAATAATTTCCGCAACAGCAAGTGGTAAACATCCGTCGGCGGCGCTGTTGCGCACACGGATCTTATAGCCCGGAACAGAAATCGCAGTGATACTCGGAACAGTTGCTGTTAAATCAGAAAGCCAAGCATTGTTTATCAATAAATTTGCAAGTGGATTGTTTGTATTTGCAACTTTAGCATCAACCACTACAGTGAACGGAATGTCAATGCCAATTGGATTAGCAGCTAAAATCGACTGTATTGAAGCTTGATTGGCAATGATGCTCACACAACCCTGAACAGGAGTGAAGTTTGGGGATGCTCCTCCGTTGGTCCATACCGATTGGTTTGGGATGTAAGTAAAGCCTGAGGGCAGGCCATCAACCGAATTGATGCGAAATGCTTCAATGTAGGCAATTACATCAAGCGGGAATCCACTTACTTCAACAGAAACAGCTGTATCGGTAAGTGTTTTAATATCAATCACAGCATTGTACCCTGTAGCAACATCAGCAAAAGCGCAGGGTAAATTCTCGGTAGTGTCGGGCCATACACCGAAAGAACTGTCGGCATAAGCAGTACTTGGTGTACACTGCGCTGAAACAGCCTGCGCTGTTAAAGCAAAGAAAGCAATGGAAAGTAGTTTTTTAATCATGGTATGTTGTGTAGGGTTTGAAATTATTCGGTTTCGTTTAAATCATTTTCAATGGAGGCCATGAACAAATAGTCGATGGCTTCGGAAACGGTTGGTACCATATTGAGCACACTGTCGAGCTGCGAAATGGTAATAAGTTTTTTTACGGTGGGCTGTGCGCCTGTCAAAATCAGAAGGCCGTTTGCGTTTTTACACAGGCGATTGCCCACGAGAATAGAAGAAAGACCGGACGAATCGCAGTATTGAACTTTCTCTAGATCGAGTATTATGTTCGCAACACCATCACTTCCGAGCAACGTAAATTCCGCTTTAAGTTCCGGTGCATTCATGCTGTCTAAGCGCTCTGCATGAAGACGCACAATTGTGTAGTGTTCTGTTTTTTCTTTCGAAAAACTCATGGTTGTAATCTTTGTTCAAACCTACAACATTTCTGCAAACGTAACAAATAAATTTGCTAAGATTTAATCGGCAGTTCTACCTGCAAGCAAATACAGAACTGCCATGCGCACCGCTACGCCGCTTTCGACTTGGTCAAGTATTACAGAGTGAGGCCCATCGGCCACATCGCTTGTAATCTCTACTCCGCGATTTATTGGGCCCGGGTGCATCACAACGATTTCTTTACCAAGCTTCTCAAGCCTTGCAGCATTGAGCTGATAATGGCGCGTGTATTCGCGGTTGGAAGGGAAATACTGAATATCCTGCCGTTCGAGCTGAATCCGCAGCATATTGGCTACATCACACCACTGAAGAGCTTTCTGAAAATCGTATTCGACCTTTACGCCCAAATCTCTTATGTAGCGAGGAATAAGCGTTGGCGGGCCGCAAACACCAACTTCGGCACCCAGCTTCTGAAGGCAGAAAATATTTGAAAGCGCAACACGCGAATGCAAGATATCGCCCACAATCAACACGCGCTTTCCTTCCAGTGTGCCAAGTTTCCGTTTAATTGAAAATGCATCGAGCAGCGCCTGCGTTGGATGTTCGTGCGCACCATCGCCGGCATTTATTATAACCGAATTTACGCGCTCGGATAAAAACTTCGCTGCCCCGGCCTGTGGATGCCGCATCACCACCATATCGACTTTCATGGCGAGGATATTATTCACTGTATCGACAAGTGTTTCGCCTTTGGAAACAGAGGATGAAGATGCTGTAAAATTCAATACATCGGCAGACAGGCGCTTTTCGGCCAATTCAAATGAAAGTCTTGTACGTGTTGAGTTCTCGAAGAACAGATTAACAATTGTTGTATCGCGAAGGGATGGAACTTTTTTTATCGGACGGTTGATGACATCCAAAAATGTTTCAGCGGTTTGAAGAATGCGCTCGATATCATCGCGCCGCAGCTCCTTTATCCCCAGCAGGTGCTTAACGCTCAGTATATTACTCATCGGCAGATTTCGATAAAAGGTTAACCTCGGCCGGACCATCGGCATCGGCCCATACCAGTGAAACCCTTTCGTTGAATACGGCATCGACCGTAATGCCAACATAATCGGGTGAAACGGGAATTTCGCGGCTCCAACGGCGGTCGACCAAAACGAGTAATTCTACTTTTTCGGGACGTCCAAATTGTTGTAAAGCGTCTAGCCCTGCACGAATGCTTCTTCCGGTAAACAACACATCATCAACCATGACTACTTTTTTACCCTCGGTGATGAAATCCATTTGAGTGGCACTTGGTATGAGCGGCTTGGTTTTAAAATCGTCGCGGTAAAACGTAATATCCAACTCACCATAAGTTAGCTTCTTATTCAGCAAGCGTTCCAGTTCTTTACGCATGCGTCGAGCCAGCATAACTCCCCTTGGCTGCAAACCTACCAGCACCGTCTTTTCAAATGCATCGTGATTTTCGATGAGTTCATAACAAAGACGAAGCAACACCAAGTTGAAGCGATCTTTGTCGAGAATCAGTCGGGTAGAATTCATTTCGGGGCAAATATACAGATTGATTTCGGGCATAAAAAAAGGCGCATCAGGAAAATCCATCCGCGCCTTTCAAAATTAGCTCAACCAATTAGGCATCTTCGCCCTCATCGGCTTTCTTTTTTGGGGCAGCTTTTTTCTTTTCATTCTGCTCCATTTAGTTTTTAAGATCTGAGAGAACACTTAAATCGCCGAGTGTAGATTTTTCAAGATTGTCCTTGATTTTCTTCACGGCTTTCTTCGTGTCGTCTTCTCCCTTTTCTTTACCTGCAGACTTATCCGATGGTTTTTCGGCTTCGTGCGTGCGGGCATGCGAAACGATGATTTTTTTATTGTCTTTCGAGAACTCAATTACCTTGAAATCGAGCACATCTTCAACCTTCGCTGCAGAACCATCGGCTTTTGCAAGATGCTTGGTCGGTGCAAATCCTTCGATTCCGTATGGTAGCGTAACCACGGCACCTTTATCGTTGATGCTGGTAATCGTTCCCTGATGAATAGAACCTTCGCCAAATACAGTCTCAAAAGTATCCCATGGGTTTTCTTCCAATTGCTTATGGCCGAGGCTTAGACGACGATTTTCCTTATCTGTATCAAGTACTACAACCTCTATCGAATCACCAACTTTGGTGAATTCGCTCGGGTGTTTGATTTTCTTGTTCCAGCTGAGGTCGGAGATGTGTATTAAACCATCAACCCCCTCTTCGAGTTCAACAAATACACCGAAATTGGTGAAATTGCGCACTTTTGCTGTGTGCTTTGAATCAACAGGATATTTAGCTTCGATTCCTTCCCAAGGATCAGGCATCAATTGCTTAATACCAAGCGACATTTTACGCTCTTCGCGATCAATGCTTAATACCAGACAATCCACTTCCTCGCCTACTTTAAGGAAGTCTTGTGCAGAACGCAGATGCTGAGACCACGACATTTCAGAAACGTGCACAAGGCCTTCGAAGCCCGGTTCAATTTCGATGAATGCGCCGTAATCAGCAATTACTACCACTTTTCCTTTTACCTTATCGCCTACGTTGAGGTTTGAATCAACCTTATCCCACGGATGCGGAGTAAGTTGCTTCAGGCCAAGTGCAATGCGTTTTTTACCTTCGTCGAAGTCAAGGATAACCACCTGAATTTTATCGTCGAGTTTAACGATTTCTTCCGGATGGTTGATGCGGCCCCAGCTGAGGTCGGTGATGTGAATCAAGCCGTCTACGCCACCCAGGTCGATGAATACACCGTATGAAGTGATGTTTTTAACCGTACCTTCAAGTACTTGACCTTTTTCAAGTTTAGAGATAATCTCTGTTTTTTGTGCTTCAAGTTCTTCTTCAATAAGAGCTTTGTGCGAAACAACTACGTTGCGGAATTCCTTGTTGATTTTTACAACTTTGAATTCCATGGATTTGCCAACATATACGTCGTAATCGCGAATAGGCTTAACATCGATTTGAGATCCGGGAAGGAAGGCCTCGATTCCGAATACATCTACGATAAGGCCTCCTTTGGTGCGGCACTTCACAAATCCTTTGATGATTTCGTCGCTTTCTAGAGCTTCGTTAACACGGTCCCACGATTTGAGTGAACGCGCTTTTTTGTGCGAAAGCAAAAGTTGACCACCGCGGTCTTCTTTACTATCGATATAAACTTCAATGGTGTCACCAACTTTGATGTCGGCATTGTAACGAAGTTCAGAAAGTGCAACGATT
>JBKCFX010000009.1:0-9651 GCA_046303595.1 Bacteroidia bacterium | reverse complement strand
GAATTATGTAGAGAACTTTATGCACATGATGTTTGCAATGCCCACCGAGGATTATGAAGTTGATCCCGTTATTGCAAACGCACTCGATAAACTCTTGATTCTGCATGCCGACCACGAACAAAACTGTTCTACTTCTACGGTGCGGATGGTTGGTTCGTCGCAAGCCAATTTATATGCTTCCATTTCGGCAGGCATTTGTGCGCTTTGGGGACCTTTGCACGGTGGCGCCAACCAGGCTGTGATTGAAATGCTTGAAGCCATTCGTAATGATGGAGGAAGCGTGCGTAAGTTTATTGACAAAGCCAAAGACAAGAATGACCCTTTCCGATTGATGGGTTTTGGGCACAGGGTGTATAAAAATTTCGATCCGCGTGCATCCATCATCAAAAATGCCTGCGATCAGATGTTGAACAAATTGGGCATCAACGATCCTTTGCTCGATATCGCTAAGCAATTGGAAGAAGCCGCATTGAGCGATCCGTATTTTGTTGAGCGTAAATTGTATCCGAATGTCGACTTTTACTCGGGTATAATTTACAAGGCCATGGGAATCCCAACCGACATGTTCACCGTTATGTTCGCATTGGGGCGCTTACCGGGTTGGATTGCCCAATGGAAAGAAATGATTGGGAACAAAGAACCCATTGCACGGCCTCGGCAAATTTATACTGGTGCAGTGAAACGTGATTACGTGAACATCGCCAACCGTTCGTAACCTGTTGAAAGATACCTTGCACAAGGCCTTAATCGAAAATGCTTCGGTTAAAGGAATCCGTATTTTTGCCTTCGATGGAAGCGTTGAAGCAACAACCCGACAGCCTTAGCGAAAATCGCGATTCGACAGGTGTTGATTCGCTAAAAACCGATACGGTTGCGCGTTTTGAAAATTCCATTAAACACCCTTCGGCCGAAAAAAAAACGGAAATTGAAGCGCCCATATTGCCCAATTTTTTTCACACAGAATTTAACTCGCCAATTGCCCCCAAGTCGCGCCATGCCGATGCCGATAGCTGGATTTTACCCCTTCTGTTGTTGTTTTTCTTCTGCATCGCATTGATTAACTTGGCCTTTCCGAGAAGCCTCCTGCAAATTGTTACGGCTGTTTTTCGATTGGATGGCATCCGAAAAATCCAGTCGGACGAAAACGCCGTAACGCGAAAAGCTATGCGACTAATGCATTTGGTGTATGTTTTTCTGTTCCCGATTTTTGCCTACCAGGTCTTGAAATTCGGGCAGATTAACATCGAGACGTTTAGCGCCATTCCATTGTATTGGAAATTACTCCTTTTGAGCGGAGGATTATTGGCCGGGAAAATTTCCTTGGTAAGTGTCATCGGGTATGTATTTAATTGTGTCGAAGAGAGCACCACATATCGACATGGCATTTTGGTGATGAATTGTTTATTGACCCTTGTATTGATTCCAGTTTGTCTTGCGCTAAAAATTTCTCCGGCTGAATGGACGCCTTACCTTATCGTAACCGGAAGCGCTTTTTTTGCGCTGTTTTACCTAATAAGTTTAGCTATTGGTGCGCTTTCGGGATTGCGCAGTAAAACACTATCAAAGTTTCACTTGATTTTGTACTTTTGCGCTTTGGAAGCAATTCCTGTTTTCTTGATTTTAAAAATTGCGAAGGCATTCATTTAATGGAGCATACGATGAGTTCTGAAAAAAATTTGCAGACAGAAGAGCAGCAGGGATCAGCAGGGAGAGAGCAGCGGGTGAAGACAATCCTTGTTACACAACCCAAACCCGAGGGAGACAAATCGCCATATTTCGACTTGGCGAAAAAAATGAATGTGAAAATCGATTTCCGCTCGTTCATTCATGTAGAAGGTATTTCAGCTAAAGAATTTCGAAAAGAGAAAATTAATATTCTCGACCACACCGCAGTTATTCTTACCAGTCGAAATGCAGTAGACAATTTCTTTCGCCTTTGCACCGAAATGCGCATTGTGGTTCCGGAAACAATGAAATATTTCTGTATAAGCGAATCAACGGCATACTACCTTCAAAAATATGTGCAGTTCCGCAAACGAAAAATCTTTCACGGCAACCAGAAATTCATCGAACTCATCGATGTAATCAAAAAGAACAAAGGAGAGAAATTCTTATTGCTGTGCTCTGATATTCACAAGGATGAGATTCCGGAAATCCTCGACGAACATAAAATCAACTACACCAAGGCCGTAATTTACAGAACCGTATGCAGCGATTTGAGTGATCTTTCGGATGTGAAATACGATATGTTGGTGTTTTTCTCACCCTCGGGTATAAAAAGTTTGTTCCAAAATTTCCCCGATTTCAAACAGAACAATACACGCATTGCCGCTTTCGGAGAAACCACCGCTGCCGCTGTACGCGAAGCTGAGTTGATTCTCGATATCAATGCGCCGCAACCTCAGGCTCCTTCGATGACAATGGCCATTGAGAATTACCTAAAGGTGGCGAATAAAGGACGCTAAACACGTGTTCGAACTTCCAAAATCGGAAATCCTCCGCGGCAAAAATAAGCTCGATCACTTATTCTCCGCAGGGAGCAAGCTCTATGAGCATCCGTTTAAAGTGGCATACGCTATTACGCCCTTCAATGAGAATGAGGCTTCTCTTCGGTTTGGCATTGTAGTTCCAAAACGGTATTTCCGCAAAGCGCACGAGCGCAACACCATCAAGCGCCATTGCCGCGAAGCATTCCGCCTCAATAAAAACACATTAAAAGCAGAACTCGAGCTGCGAAACCAACAACTCTGCTTCATGCTTATTTTTATTGGTAAAGAAGCAATGCCATCAAAGGAAATTCATCGTAAAATAATCCTACTTTTACAACGTTTAACGCATCAGGTTTATGACAAAGCTGCCGGGTAAACTGCTTATTTACATCTTTACCCTATACCAGCGCTACATCTCCCCTGGCCTTCCGCCTTCGTGCAGATTTTACCCTACCTGCTCGCATTACGGAATTGAAGCGGTTCGGAAATACGGTGCTCTGAAAGGTGGTTGGCTTAGCCTGAAACGGATTTTTCGGTGTCATCCTTGGGGTGGCCACGGATACGACCCGGTGCCATAACACGTTAATATCGAACACTATGAAAAGAAGAATTAAATGGATTGCAGCACCCGCAATCGTTCTTATAACCGCAATCAGCGGATTGAGTTTTCGGGATGATTATTTCGAAATCTCGAAAAACCTCGACATCTTCACCACGCTGTTTCGCGAAATCAACCTGTATTATGTTGATGAAGTAAAGCCGGGAGATTTGATGAAAACGGGCATCGATGCCATGCTCGAATCGCTCGACCCGTACACGAATTTTATTCCCGAAGATGATATCGAAGATGCCAAATTCATGACTACCGGTCAATATGGAGGCATTGGTGCACTGATTCGAACCAAAGACGATTACATCGTGATTTCGGAACCTTATGAAGACGCGCCGGCCGCCAAAGCAGGCATCATGGCGGGCGATATTATTCTTGAGGTGGAAGGCAAATCGACCAAAGGAAAATCGACATCCGATGTGGTGAAATTCCTCAAAGGAACACCCAACACCCCGGTAAAAATCCTCATTCAGCGCCCCGGAACCGATAAGCCTATCGAGAAGACGATTACACGCGAAGAAATTAAAGTTAAAAATGTTCCGTATTTCGGCATGATCGACGATAAAATCGGGTTAATCAAACTCACCGGATTCACCGAAGATGCCGGGCGCGAAGTGCGCGATGCTTTAACGAAACTTAAAGAAAATCCATCGCTCGAAGGTGTAGTGCTCGATTTGCGCGGCAATCCGGGTGGACTTTTACGCGAAGCCATCAACATCGTTAATGTATTTGTAGATAAAGGCATCGATATCGTAAGCACAAAAGGGAAAGTGAAGGAGTGGGACAAAACCTATAAATCGCTTAACACGCCGGTCGATTTAAACATTCTGGTAGCGGTTTTGGTTAATCGATCGTCGGCTTCGGCATCCGAAATTGTGAGCGGCTCGCTGCAGGATTTAGACCGCGCTGTGGTTATCGGTCAGCGTTCATTTGGAAAAGGACTGGTACAGACCTCACGTCCGCTTACCTACAACACGCAGATTAAAATTACCACTTCAAAGTATTACATCCCCAGTGGGCGCTGTATACAGGCAAAAGATTATTCGCACCGCAACGAAGACGGCTCGGTTGGAACAGTTCCCGATTCGCTCATACGTGAATTTAAAACCCGCAATGGAAGGAAGGTATATGATGGCGGAGGTGTGAATCCCGATGTTTCGCTTCCGCTTCAAGAATATGCGCCTGTAACACGTGCCATTGCCGGCGAAAACGTGCTGTTTGATTTCGCCACCGACTACCGCCTAAAGAATTCTGAAATCCCTGCAGCTAAAAGCTTTTCTGTCAATGATAATATCTTCGAAGAATTTGTGAAATACATCGGCGACAAGGAAATTAAGTACGAAACCGAAAGCGAGGAGCTGCTTGGCAAACTGAAAGAAGCTGCAGAAAAGGAGAAGTATTTCGAATCGGTGCAACAGGAATACAATGCCTTAAAGGACAAAATGCTGCGCGATAAAAAAGCCGATATCCAAAAAGCAAAAACAGAGATTTCGGAATTGCTGGCCGACGAAATTGTGAGCCGGTATTATTACCAACGCGGACGTATCGAAAACTCGTTTGCAAAAGACGAGGAACTGAAAAAAGCAGTCGAAATCCTTAAAAACAAAAGCTTCTACGACGATATCCTAGCCGGCCGTTATGTAGAAGAAGTGAAGAAAAAGGGGAAATGATTGCCGGAAAGCTTCGATTAAGCTTCTCAAAAATTCATCCTCTCGTTCGCATAACGGGCCTTTACTTTTTATTCTGGTTACTGATTTTTAATCTGGGTAGAATTGTTTTCATCCTTTACCAGCAAGAAAAAATTACCGAAGAACGAATCACAGAACAAGCTTATGCAGGCGTTTCGGGCTTCAGGGTTGATTTAGCCACGGCTGCATACTTTGTCATCCCCGTTTTACTTTTCAGCTTTTTCGCCAGCTGGGGAATGAGTCGGTTCTGGGGTCGATTTTGCAGAGGATTCAGCCTGTTGTTGCTCGCCCTTACCTGCATCATTCACATTGCCGAACTGCCATTGTATACAGAGTGGAACCAGAAACTCAATTATAAGGCGCTCTGGTTTTTGCAAAATCCTGCTGAAGTTTACCATACAGCCTCAGCGACGCAGCTCTTTGGTGGTATTATTGGTATTGCTGTGTTTTTCATTGTAGGGATGAGCTTGCTCCGAATGATTCCTCAAGCAGAACATGTGAACTGGCAAACTGGTAAACGCACAAGGCACAGCTTGGTTTTCGTGCTGCTGTTGTTTCCGCTATTACTTGCAGCACGTGGTGGATGGGCGCCTATACCGATTCAAATTTCGGATGCGTATTACAGTAAAAACCCAACATTAAACGCCGCCGCATCCAATTCGGTGTTTCATTTATTGAGCAATGTGTTACAACATCTCGAAGCTGTTGAGCCCTATCGGTTTATGGAGAACTCTGAAGCAGAACGCATTGTTAACGAATTATACCATGTCGAGAAAGACAGTACGATTCAATTCGTGACCTCAGCCAAACCGAATGTCTGTCTGGTAATTTTTGAAGGCTGGACCGCAGACTGCATCGAATCGTTTGGAGGCCAAGAAGGTATAACGCCCGAATTCGACAAGCTTGTGGCAGAGGGCATATCATTCGATAGCTGTTATGCATCGGGCAATTTGAGCGATCAGGGAATGGGTGCTATTTTCTCGGCATTCCCTGCACAACCGCGCACATCCATTGTAACGGTTCCTTCGAAATATACCGCATTGCCATCTTTGGTCGAGCCCTTTGAAAAGAATGGATACAGCACCTCGTATTTGTTTGGTGGACAACTTGAATATGGGAACATTAAATCCTATATCTACCAGATGGGCTTTGATCTTGTGGAAGAAGAAAACGCCTTCGACGCTTCGGTATACCGCGGCAGGCTTGGTGTGCACGACGGCGATTTGTTTCAACGAAAACTTGGGCAATTGAATCGAAGCAAGCAGCCCTTTTTTGCTTCCGTTTTTACCCAAAGTACGCACGGCCCGTATGACATTCCCGTTCGGCAAACCATCGAATGGGAAGGCGATACCAAAGGCTACCTCAACGGCTTGCATTATGCCGACTCGGTACTCGGCAGATTTATGGAACAAGCGAAAAAACAAGCTTGGTATAAAAACACGCTGTTTGTTTTTGTGTCTGACCACCACCATGCCAGTGCACGCAATACGAGTTATTATTCACCAGAGTACCGCAGGATTCCGCTGTTGTTTTTCGGAGAAGTTATCGCACCCGCGTTTCGGGGAAAACAATACCACAGCATCTGCTCTCAGCTCGATTTGGCTTCAACTTTATTGAATCAGTTAGATTTCGATGCGCGGCGGTTTGAATGGAGCAAGGATTTGATGAATCCGTTTTCGAAGGAATTTGCGCTGTATACCTTCGATGAGGGTTTTGGCTGGAAGCGGCCCGAAGGACAGCTTGTAGTTCATGTTAGAGACAACCGTGTTGAATTTGAACGAGCCAAAAATCCCGAGGAACTTGAGCGTTTGAAGAATGAGGGGAAAGCCTGTTTGCAGCGCTTAACGGAGCAATTCAGCGCATATTGATGGCGCAACGGCAGGACCAAAATAGGCCAGCAATTTACCTTCGGGAGATAGCAGGTATTTGGAAAAATTCCAATCGGGAGCATGGTTGTTCCATCCATTTGCATGCGCATGCGTAAGCCAGTTGTAGATTGGATGCTGCATTGATCCTTTTATAACAGAGGTTTTACGGGCAATGGGAAACGTAACACCGTAATTTCGAAAACAGAACTTCCCAATCTCGTCATCACCTCCCGGCTCCTGCTGTTTAAATTCGTTTGCCGGCACTCCAATAATGAGCAGTGTATCGCGGAAATCATCTGCTAATTGCTGCAATTGAGCATACTGTGGAGTGTACCCGCAATCGGATGCTGTGTTTACAAGCAACGTGAATTTGCCTTTTGATTCGGCGAAGTTCCAAAAATTACCATCGTTAAGCGTTAAGGATAAATCGGCAGGCATTGGAATCAACGTAGTACCCACTGGCGGAAACAGAATCTTTGCTTTACTGCTTGAAGCGCTCAACTTCATGAGCAGCGGATAGGCTTTTCGAAGAATGGTCTGGCGAAGGCTCATGCAGAAATTAACCGAAATAGCGAATTATTGTTGAGTTGTCATGTAGGTAGTTGGTTTGATATTGCTATAAACCCAAGGATGCGAGCGAAATAACATTCACCCCATCTTTGCGCGTGTAGCTAATGCCTGTGCCGGTTATAATATTGAGCGATTTAGGAGCATGCGATTTTTGGGTGTCTATACCTGACGCAAATTTTAACAGTTTCGAAGCAGCTTCTTCCAATTGTCCGGTTCCAAGTTTTATCTCGAAGGCGCACCAGTCGCCGTTGAATTTCTGCACAATGCAATCGACTTCCATTCCGCTTGAATCGAGGTAATGATACACCTTAGCGTCGTTGGCTTGTGCATAAACGCGCAAATCGTGGGTTACAAGCGATTCAAATAAAAAACCTGTAAATGGTAAGTTGTTGACCAGCGATTTCTCATCAGCCCCCAAGGCGGCCACCGCCAATGCTACATCGGTAAAATGCCGCTTGGGTGCTTTTCGAAGGGTGTATGAAGAACGAATGTTCGGATTCCATGCAGGCTGGTCTTCCACAATCATGAGGCGGTTTAGTGCATCGAGGTAATCGTATAGCGTTGGGCGTGTAATTCCAGATTTCCCTTGCGCAAATACATCTTTTTCTAATGCCGAAATATCAACCATCGTGGCCGTATTTCTTGCCAATGAACGCAACAGGCTTCTCACTTTTACAGGATCTCTTTTGGTATTCGAAACGCGGCTCATGTCTACTTCTGCCAAAAGTTCAACATAGGCTCGGTTTAAATCGGCCGCCTGATTTTTTGTTTTGCCCATTAAAGCAGGAAAGCCACCAATTATCATTTTTTCGATGATGAAATCCAATTCCAAAGGCGCGTCATAAGCATCAATTTTATGCCCTTCAAACAATTCCCCTAAGCTTACTTTTCCTGTCGAAAAACCCAATTCCTTCCACGACATTGTTCGCATATCTACGATGGTGAAACGTCCTGCTCCGGAATGCATCTTCGCGGTTTCTTCGGGATTAGCCGAACCGGTAAGGATGAATTGAGCTGTTTGCTGCCGTTCGTCGACCTCGTGCCGAATGTGATTCCACAAATTGGGCTGCACTTGCCATTCGTCAATCAAACGCGGAGTTTCACCGGCAAGCAATCTTTTCGGTGAAGTCTCCATTAATGTCGATACGTTTTCGTCGCGATCGACCTGCAACATGCTTCGTGAAAATTGTTTCGCCGTTTCAGTTTTTCCACATGCCTTTGCTCCGCGAATAAGCACTGCTCCCGAAGCATCAAGCTTGCGCTTTAACTCACTATCCGCAATGCGTTCTTTGTATTTCATGTGTAATCTTAGCCATGCAAATGTATGGCATTTTACACTTTATAACCATTTTATTTTACAGATTATAAGAACTTCATTTTACACTTTATAAACGTTTGGGTTTACACATTAGTAGTTTTTCAAATTTTGGTGGCGTGGTGCTAATCATCAATTCGATTCGGTTTTAATGAATTCAAGTGCATAACATAAAACTTTTCTTTTTAACTACTACTTCACCAATCGCTTAACGCCACTGTAATCAACATTGTTTAGCATCAACACATACGTTCCAGATGCCAGTTCGGGAATGAGCAATTGATAGCCCTCGCGAATTGCTTCGGCCGCAATCTGCTTTTCGAAAACTTTACGTCTCGTGGCATCCATCAAGAGCAAGTTAAATTGAGCGTCTTGTCCGCGGTAATTCTTCAAGCTAACCCAGGTGCTGCTTTCCATCGGGTTGGGACGAACTTCCAACACAGGTTGTGAGGCAGCTTCCACTCCCGTGCATACCGCCACTTCATACTCCACCGTTTCGCTGTTGCTGCAGCCGTTGGCATTGGTGTAGGTGTAGGTTATGGGATGCAAGCCGCTGCCCGCTGTTGCCGGATTAAACTCGCCATTGCTCACGCCCGGCCCGCTGTAAACACCGCCCGATGGAGAGCCGCCGCTCAATTCAACGCTGCCGCAGTAGGTGGTGTTGTCGGGAGAGAACGAGACTGAAGGGTTGGGATTAATCGTAAGGTTCAACTGATAATCCTGGCAATTGGCAAAGTACGTATACGTGTTTGACGATGTATAGCTTTGGCCGTTAACATTCCAAACATAACTGCTACAAGCCGAAGCCGTTGTTACAGCTATAGGGTTTGGACTTCCCGTTACATCCCAAGCGCTAATGTATTTAAAGTTAACCCAAAATTCTCATTAGGATTTGGATGTTGGCATGTAGAATAAATGCGCGCCGGCAAAAGGAAAATAAAGCGGGCCAGCGTTGGCCTGAATTCAAAGACCGGTAGAAATGCAGAAAACTGATTTATCAGCTTTTCTAGCATTTCAACGGAATTTGAAGAGCGGGCTGAAGCATTTTATTTTCCTTGAATTTCTTTGCTTCCTTTCTTTTTTCAAGAAAAGAAAGGAAGTCGCCGAAGGC
>JBKCFX010000008.1:0-4199 GCA_046303595.1 Bacteroidia bacterium | reverse complement strand
TCTATTTCATCGTAAGTGCGGTGCCTTTTATTGTTCTCATCAATTAAAACTTTGCGCAAGCCGTTTGGCCCGTATGATACTTTGTTGAGAGCAGGTAGGGCTCCTTTGTTAGGGTCCGCTATCCCGAAATACCAATAAACTGTGTTGTTTTTGGTAAGCAGGATATTTAGCGTATGGTCATCATCAACCTTGCTGCTGTTTTCCAGTTCCGAAGGGTCTTTAATCTTCTTCGGCATGGTAAGCTGCATCGCCTGGGGTTTGTTAAAGGTGGTGGTAAGAATGAAAAACGTTAGCAACAGAAATCCGAGGTCAACCATCGGAGTCATGTCGATTCGGGTCGAAGATTTCTTGGCGCGCTTCTTCCCGTGTTTTTTCCCACCGCCACCGTCGTCGGTGTTTAATTCTGCCATTGTTGTTTTTTTTGGTCGTTATGTTAAACGAAGAACAAGGTTCACATCGTTCAAAAATTAATTTGAAGGACCTGTTTCCATGTTCGTAATGAGGTTAAACTTATTCACTTTTCCGATGTTGTCGTCTTGGAGATAATCCATTACTTTCCGAACCACCGGATAACTGGTTACCTGATCGCCTTTGATGGCCACCCGGAATTTGGGTGCAGTGCGGCGAGCAAAATAAATCCAGTTGCATATTTCACAATTTAATGAATCGATGGGGATGCCCGCTGTAGTTTCGGCAAGTTTTTTACGCTCGGTCGAATTGGCATCTAAATACGATTTCAATTGATTCATCGGAACGCCGAAAGAGGCCATATTCGAAAACTCTTTCTTTTGCTGATCGTTGAAAACGATGTTGTATTTCTCCCCCATCTTTTCAAGTACCTTAACCCGTTCTTCCTGTCCGGTAAGATTAAAAAACACGCGGTCTTTCTTGTCAACCAGGATCATCAGCAATTCCTTTTCGGGAATTTTCAGATCGGACACAGATGAAGGGATATCGATAACCGCAGCTTCTTCAGCACGGAATTGTGAAATAAGCATGAAGAAGGTAACCAGCAGGAACGCCAGATCCACCATCGGCGTCATGTCGATGGAAGGACTGTTTTTGGGCATTTTAATTTTAGGCATAACCTTCAGATCTGCTTTAAATTATTTAGATTGAGAAGCAAATGTCTGAACCAAAGAGAATCCTGATTCATCAATTTTGTAAGTAAGGCTATCAATCTGGGTGGTAAAGTAGTTGTACATGATAATGGCAACTGTTGAACCGGTGATTCCCAATGCTGTGTTGATAAGGGCCTCAGAAATACCGTTTGCAAGGGCAACCGCATCAGGAGCGCCTGCCTGTGCAAGAGCCGAGAAGGCCTTGATCATCCCGAGTACGGTACCAATCAGACCCACAAGTGTAGCAATCGAAGCGCAGGTCGAAATGATAACCAGATTTTTAGAAAGCATTGGCAATTCAAGCGAAGTGGCTTCTTCAAGTTCTTTCTGCATAGCAACAACTTTCTGGTCTTTATCCATTGTGTTGTCGTTTTGCAAAATGCGGTAACGCTGAAGTCCTGCCTTCATAACATTTGCTAACGAACCTTTCTGCTTATCGCATTCAGCAACTGCAGTTTCGATCTGATTGTTGTTAATCATGTTCTGAAGGTTGCGGATAAATACGTTTAATCGTCCGCTGCCTTTAGCTTTCGTAATGGTAATAAAGCGTTCGATAGAAAACGCAATGATAATTACAACGATAGACATTAAGATAGGTACAATAAATCCACCTTTGTAAACGATTCCAAGTACATCTCCGGGATGCGGGTGACCATTTACCGGGTCGCCACCTTCGAAATGCGAAGGATCGCCCATTACAAAAAGATAAACCAACGTACTAACGACGATGGAGGTAAGGATTACAGATGCTGCGAAGAATGCACCGATTCCACTTTCAACAGATTTTGAATTACTGCTCATTGCTAAAGATTGTTTGGTTGTTTGTTTTTTATGAGGACGGCAAATATAAACAAACTTGCTTTCAAACATCTGTTAACAAATTTTCTGTTTTATCGTAAAAATCTGTCGTCGTTTGATTAAAAATCTAAACAGCTTATTTTTAGGTTGCGCAATTAAATTCATTGACTTATTTTTGCACCGCAATTTTTCAGAGAAGGGGACATTGTCCCTTTTTTTATTGGATGTAAAAAGCGTGATTAGCAAGCAACACATAACAGAACTCGCAGAAACTTTTCTGAAAGGATCTGAGAATTATTTAATCGATGTTAAAGTTTCGGCATCGAATAAAATTGCTGTGTTGATTGAAAACGATCAGCACGTTGCCATTCAAGATTGCATCAATTTAAGTCGCCATATTGAACATTCACTCGACCGAGAGCAAGAAGATTTTGAACTCGAAGTAAGTTCGCCCGGCATTGATCAGCCGTTTCGCCACGAGCGTCAATATCTTAAATACCAAGGGCAGGAAGTTGAAATCAAACTTCGGAACGGAATGAAATACAAAGGTCTATTATCTTTGCCCGAAAAGAATGTTGTTTCAGTGGAGGCCGTAAAATCAAAAACATCAAAAAAAACAACCATACCAACCGAACCCTTGCGTTTCAGTTTAAATGATATACTCGAAACCAAGTTAGTCATTAAATTTTAACCATCGATGCAGTAAAATGGAACACGCAGCACTGATTGAATCGTTTGCAGAATTCAAAGAATTTAAAAATATCGACCGCGCCACGATGATGGGCATCTTGGAAGATGTTTTCCGAAATATGATTATCAAAAAATATGGATCTGACGAGAACTTCGATATTATCATTAACATCGATAAGGGCGACCTTGAGGTGTGGCGGAACCGCGAAATCGTTGAAGACGGGAAGGTTGAAGACGATAACAAACAGATAGCTTATTCCGATGCGGTGAAAATTGAGCCCGACTTCGAAGTAGGGGAGGAGGTTTCGGAAGAGGTGCGCCTGAACGATTTTGGTCGTCGCGCTGTACTTTCGTTTCGCCAAAATCTCGTTGCTCGCATCGGCGAACTTGAAAAAGATTCGGTGTATCGAAAATATAAAGACCGTGTCGGAGAAATTGTTTCCGGTGAAATTTACCAGGTGTGGAAGAAAGAAGTGCTCATTCTCGATGAAGATGGCAACGAATTAATCATTCCAAAGACAGAGCAGATCCCAAGCGATTTCTACAAAAAAGGTGAGAATTCGCGTGCTGTTGTGCTTCGTGTGGAAATGAAAAACAACAATCCACAGATTATCCTTTCGCGCACATCGCCTGCATTCCTCGAAAAATTATTCGAACAGGAAGTTCCGGAAGTTTTCGACGGACTTATTACGATTAAGAAAATTGTGCGTGAGCCCGGTGTTCGTGCTAAGGTTGCTGTAGAATCATACGACGATCGTATCGATCCGGTCGGAGCCTGTGTCGGAATGAAAGGCTCGCGTATTCACGGAATCGTACGCGAATTGCGAAACGAGAACATCGACGTAATCAATTTTACAGGTAACAACACGTTGTATATAACACGTGCATTAAGTCCTGCTAAAATTACATCCATTAAATTGGACGAAGCCGCCAAGCGTGCCGAAGTATACCTCAAACCCGATCAAGTATCGCTCGCAATCGGAAAAGGCGGTCTTAACATAAAGCTAGCCAGTCGTTTAACAGGTTACGAAATTGATGTGTATCGCGATTCGGAAGTTGATTCGGAGGATGTTGACCTCGATGAATTTGGAGATGAAATCGATGGCTGGATTATCGATGAATTGAAAAACATCGGTTGCGATACTGCTAAAAGTGTACTCGAACTTCCTGTTGATGACCTTGTGAAACGAACCGACCTTGAGGAAGAAACCATCAAAGAAGTGATGAAAATCCTAAAAGCCGAATTTGAATAATTATCGGGTAAGCAATTGCCCACAAACCTAAAATTACCGGATGTCAGAACCATCAGCAGTAAAACGACTAAGCAAAGTAGCCACCGAACTCAATGTTGGGGTGCAAACCGTTATTGATTTCCTGGTATCAAAGGGTTTCGATGATATCAACCGGAATTCCAAAATTACCGATGAGATGTATGCTCAGTTGTTGAAGGCATACGGAACGGAGAAGGATGCGAAGGAAGAATCTAAAAAAATTAGTCAAAGCCGTATCAAGCGAGAAACGGTTGAGCTTGATGAAAGTCAGCCGGTTACGCAACGTAAAGAGGATATCGAAAAGGAGCCTGAGGAAGTA
>JBKCFX010000007.1:0-1084 GCA_046303595.1 Bacteroidia bacterium | reverse complement strand
CCTACAAGGAAGCTGCGCAGCATCCGTTTCAGTATTTCTGGAACGATATTGAGCCGGGCATGAGCATCAAAACACACAAGCGCACAGTTACCGATACCGATATCATCAATTTTGCAAACCTCACCTGGGATCATTTCTACGCCCACACCGATATTACCTCGCTCAAAGGCAGCATTTTCGAAAAGCGCACAGCACATGGTTATTTTATTTTGGCGGCGGCGGCGGGCTTGTTCGTATGGCCCAACAAAGGTCCGGTTGCAGCAAACTATGGTCTGGAAGAATGTCGGTTTCTTCGTCCGGTATACCACAACGACACACTTTACGTGCGCTTAACTTGCAAGCAGAAAATTGAGCGCGACAGCGTTGGGCGCGAGGTTCCCTGCGGCATTGTGAAGTGGTTTGTGGAGGTTTTCGACCAAAACGACGAACTTGTTGCCATTGCAACCATTTTGACCATGGTGCAGAAGCGATCACCTTTTAAGGAAATTACACGTTCTACGGTCGATACCTATCTTAAATCGTTGACCGAAGAATCGAAAGCTGCGTGGGGTATGATGTCGGCCCAGCACATGGTAGAGCACATGGAAATGGCGTACAAGATTGCTGCCGGCGAAATGCAGGATTTCGAAATTGCTACGGCACCCGAGCATTTAGAAAAAGTGGTGGAAATGGTGTACAACCACAAGTCTATGCCACGATTGTTTGGGCATCCGCTTATGCAGAAAGACAAAACCGAAGCATTGCAGCATGCCGATTTGGCTACGGCGAAACAGAAAATGTTCGAAGCTTGGGATCGGTACGAAGCCTATTTCAAGGCCAATCCGGAGGCGAAAACCAAAAACGCGGTCTTTGGTGCGCTCGATAAATTCGAATGGGATTTACTGAATGTGAAGCACTGGAACCATCATTTGAGTCAGTTTGGGATTTTGCAATAGCCAATATGGATGGCGAATCTACCCCCGAAAAATCGGACGAGCCATTTAGCGATTCTGCAGTAAAAAAAATGCGTGTATCGGTTTAAAGAAATTTCCAACTGATACCAGAACTCCTATCCATACATTTCGAATACCAATTTTCATTACGG
>JBKCFX010000006.1:0-4273 GCA_046303595.1 Bacteroidia bacterium | reverse complement strand
ATAATGCATCGCAGCAGATACCCGGAAATGCTACGATTTCAAAGCTCTGCCTTGTTTTTCGCAACGCAACAGGAACGCTGGAAGGGAAAACCAGCACCAACGGCGACATCTTCATCGACCTTTCGACCAGTGCCTTCGACGCTGCAATTACCTCGCACCCGCAAACTTCATTGTTGGTGAATAACAACCAGAATATACAGTTTACCGGACAAAGTTCCGCCCCCTCGATTCTCGAATTTACACTCGATGGGGCATCCGTTGCCAACCAAACCAATGCTACTGTTCTGAATTATTCTGTGAATACAGCAAGCCTTGCCGGCGGACTTCACACATTGATCTTCTCCGCAAACAATGGCGCCGGAATCGTACTGGATACATTGTATGTAACAAAGTATGCCGGAACTACACTCGCTGTGCTTCCGGCAAATGCCCAGGAAGGCATTACCTATACCGATGAAAACACGGCATATCTTCAATTGCGTGCACCTTTTAAAGAGTTTATTTATGTGCTGGGCGATTTTAACAATTGGACATACCGCCCGGAGTACTTAATGAACAAAACACCCGATGGACAATATTTCTGGATTAACATTCCTAATCTTGACCCCAATCGCGAATACCGCTTTCAATACCACATAGATTGGGAAGGCCTGCGGGTTACCGATCCGTATTGTACAAAAATTCTTGACCCTTGGAACGATCCATGGATATCGGAAGAGAAGTATCCGAACTTAATCGATTATCCGAACGGCATAACCGAAGGAATCGTTGGGGTGCTGCAAACACGTCCGCCCGCTTACCAGTGGGACAATTCGTACACGTACACCAAACCACCAAAAGAAGATTTAGTCGTTTATGAATTGCTTGTGCGCGATTTTACCGAGGAACGCACATTTGCCTCAGTAATCGAAAAATTGCCTTACCTCGACGATCTGGGAATAAACGCGATCGAACTGATGCCGGTTGCCGAATTTGATGGCAACGAAAGCTGGGGATATGCGCCAAATTTCTGCAGCGCGGTTGATAAATATTATGGTCCTGCGAATGAACTAAAGCGTTTGGTCGACAGTTGCCATGCGCGCGGAATTGCTGTGCTTTCGGATGTTGTGTTCAACCATGCCTGGGGTGAATCGCCATTTACAAAAATGTATTTCAATCCCGATGCCGGTCAATACGGCGAGCCAACTGCTCAAAACCCTTGGTTGAACCCACAAGCTCGCCACGCTTTCAATGTTGGTTATGACTTCAACCATGAAAGCCAAGCCACGAAATACTTTGTGAAGAAAACCTTGAAATACTGGATTGATGAATTCAAGATTGACGGCTTCCGTTTCGACTTAAGTAAAGGATTTACGCAAACCAATACCGGTTCTGATGTTGCCGCTTGGGGCAATTACGATCAAAGTCGCGTGAATATTTTACAGGATTATGCAGCATCCATTCGCCAAACCGATCCCACATCGCTTATCATTTTCGAACATTTCGGTGCCTGGGATGAAGAAATCGTATATGCCAACAACGGCATCATGCTTTGGGCCTATGGAGGCAACCAATACAACGAGGCAACCATGGGCTGGCTAAGTGGAAACAGTCAAAATTTATATGTTACAACACCTCAAAACCGGGGTTGGAATAATTACGGATTGCTTAATTTCATGGAAAGTCACGACGAAGAGCGCATGATGTTCAGAAACATCACGTATGGTAATAGTGCTGCAGGACACAATACACGCGAAATCAATACGGCCGTTGCACGTATGGGTGCAGCCGCTGCGTTTTACCTGCCTCTTCCCGGCCCTCGCATGATTTGGCAATTTGGCGAACGTGGCTACGATTTATCTATTTTCGATTGCCTAAACGGTACAGCGGGTGAAGATTGCAAAACAGGAGCAAAACCGCCGCGTTGGGAAGATTTCGAAAATCCGCAACGCAAAGCACTTTACGATGTTTACAGAAAATTGAACTACCTAAAAACAACGCAACCTTCACTTCGTAATCTCGGTCATTTTATGGATGTTGGCGGCTACGAAAAAGTAGTGCGTTTTACCGCTCCCGAATTGAATGTTGTAATTGTAGGGAACTTCGATGTGGTAGGGCAGGAAATGAATCCCGGTTTTCCGTTTGGCGGCGTTTGGTACGATTACCTCAACGACGATTCGCTCGATGTGAGTAACCCCGGAAATGCATTTAACTACGCTCCGGGCGAATACCATGTGTACATCGACCGCAGAATTATAGCTCCGGCAACGACCTATGTGCAGGAACCATCGGCAATTGCAAATACGCTTGAAAACCTTGAAATTGTTGCATTCCCTAATCCAATGCTAGATTTGGTTACAATACGTGCTGCACAAATACTTCAACCAAACCATAGAATTACGGTAAGTGATTTATCGGGCCGCTTGGTTTGGGAATCGAATGGAAATGGCAGTAGAGAAATTTCCTTTTCGTCCGAAAATTTACAAAGCGGAATTTACATTTATCGCGTTTCCTCAGGTAACGCCGTGCACAGCGGAAAACTCATCAAACCATAACCGATATTTTGTTCATCATGAGAAGTACTACAATCTACCTTGTTCTGATTATATCCCTCCTTGGTTTTGAAGGATTTGCACAGACCATTAAAGGAACCGTGTTCGATGAGAATAAAGAGCCTGTTATTGGCGCAGCTGTTAAAGTGCTAAATACCTCAACCGGCACAACTACCGACCTGAACGGAAAATTCAGCTTGAGCAATCTGCAACCCGGAAAGGTTAGCATCGAGATATCGATGGTTGGATTTGAAAAGCTTACCCGCACTATTTCGGTAGAAGCCGGAAAAACGGTTGAACAACGTTTCAATATCAAGGCTAAGGAAAATGTAATGGACGAGCTTGTGGTTGTTGGCTACGGTGTGCAACGCCGTCGCGATATCTCGAGCTCTATCGTAAAACTCGAAGGAAAAGAATTGATGGAATTGCCAACGCCAAGTTTTGAAAACGGCTTGCAAGGAAAAGCTTCAGGTTTACAGGTTATCACAGGTTCGGGAGCTGCCGGAAGTGCATCAACCGTGCGCATTCGCGGTGTAGCTTCGGTTTCGGCCGGTGGCGATCCGTTGTATGTTATCGATGGAATTCCCATTACGCAGGATTATTTCCTCAATGGCAACAACGGGGCGATGAACAACAATCCCTTGGCTTCGATCAATCCGAACGACATTGAATCGGTTGAAGTGTTGAAAGACGCGGCTGCAACCGGAATTTATGGATCGCGTGGTTCGAATGGTGTAATTCTCATCACAACCAAGCGTGGAAAGAAAAAGGGCTATCATGTTGACTTTAGCACGCGTCAGGGAATTACTATGCCTACTGCTTTGCCCAATATGATGGATTCGAAGCAGTTCCTGCAGATGTATGAAGAAGCATGGGTGAACGATGGCAAATTGGGAACACCGGTTCTTCCGGGAAATATCTCATGGGAAGATGCGCAGAATACTAACACCAACTGGGTAGACGAAGTAATTGGAACAGGTCGCCAGCAAAGTTATGATCTCGGAATTTCGCATGCCGGTAAAAAGCACAATGTATATGCCGGCTTCTCGAATCAAAACGATCAATCGTACATGATCGGGAATTCGTACATTCGAAATGCAGGTCGTTTAAACGGCGATTTGCAATTTACCGATTGGGCGAAGGTTTCGCTTTCCACTTCGCTTTCTGAAGGCGTAAACAACCGCCAGTCGATGGCATGGAGCGGTGGCTTGGGCGCTGCTATGTCGACCGCACTTCCGATTTATCCTATTTTTCATTCTTCGGATGTAATCAACGATGCGGGCGATACCATCCACCGTGCAGGCGATTATTATTTCCCAAGCAACGATATTAGCCGCAATCCGGTTGCGATGCGCGAACTGCGCGATTTGCAAACCCGCGAAAACCGGAGCATCAACAATGTTACGCTCGAATTGAAACCACTGAAAGGGTTAATTCTGACCGGATCGGGCTCGCTCGATTACATGTTTTGGCGCAACAACGAATACCAGAAACCGGGCTGGGATCAAAACAATCCGCTTCAAAGCCGCGCATACCGCCAGAGTTTCCAAGTTGCCAATTACAACTACAATGCTGTAGCAAACTATCTGAAAACCTTCAAAGAGAAGCACAATTTCGGCTTTATGTTGGGAATGGAATACCAACAGAGCCGCACCGACCGATTTGCCAGTCAGCGTAATGAAATTGATGCAACAGGTTTCCTCGATCAGACCAGTCCAACCACTATTAGCGATGAAAATACA
>JBKCFX010000005.1:0-1458 GCA_046303595.1 Bacteroidia bacterium | reverse complement strand
ACCGATTGGTTTGTTGTAGTTAGTTTCTTTTCGCCATCAGGCTACGAGATACGCCGCAACTATACAAACGCCGATTTTATCTGTTATCTGCCACTCGACACGCCATCGAACGCACATCGATTTGCTTCGCTTCTTAAAGCCGATATTGCTGTTTTCGTGAAATACGAATTTTGGTATAACATGCTTTCGGAACTAAAAAAATCGGGAAGCAAACTCGTTCTAATAGCCGGTAAATTCAGAAAAAACCACATTTTTTTTAAGCCCTACGGTTCATGGTTTGGGACGCAGCTGAAGCTATTTAACTGCCTACATGTTCAGGATGAAGAATCGGCAAAACTGTTGCACTCTATTGGAATTACATCAACAGAGGTAAGCGGTGATCCTCGTTTCGACAGGGTGACACAGAATGCTGAAAATATCGAAAAAATCGACGTGTTGGAAGCATGGTTATCGGGTCGGAAATGTGTTGTGGCCGGAAGTATTTGGGAGCCCGACGAAAACGTGTTGCTTCCATGGGATTACGAGCAAGCTTTGATCATAGCCCCCCACGAAATTGGTGAAGCAGGTTTGAAACGCATCGAATCAAAGGCGGGAAAAAAATGCGTACGTTATTCGGAATTGCTTGAAAATTCTGAGCTGAAATCTGATATTTTGATCATCGACAACATTGGAATGCTGATGCGCATTTATGCTTATGCCGCTTGGGCCTGGGTTGGAGGCGGCTTTGGAAGTGGATTACACAATATTCTCGAACCCGCAGCATTCGGTGTTCCGGTAGTTTTCGGTCCCGAACATTCAAAATTTCCGGAAGCTGATGCGCTCCTAAAGGCCGGAGGCGGATTTTCAATTGGGTCGAAAACCGACTTGCGTAAAATATTTTGTAATCAGAAACAGATGTCTTCTGCCGGCATTGCAGCTGCTAAGTTCGTTGAATCGGGTAAAGGAGCTACATCGAAAATCATTCAAACACTTGATTCGCTATGCTGAAAAATAGTGTAATTCTAGGATTCTCGTTGTTTTTTAATGCTTGGGCATACGGGCAGAATAAGGTTACAACCGTTGGCATTCAGCTAAAGCCAATATTTGGAGCCTCCTTATTTGGAACCGGACCGGTTGAAATTAACGATGGCGGATTTGCGTACACGATTCGCCAGAACACAGGCTTTTCGGGCGGAATGATTATTCGAAAAGGATTCGAAAAAAATGTTTCGCTCGAATTTGGCATCAATTATTGCCGGAGGAATTTCGGTGTACAATCGCAACTCGCCGATACAACCAGTAATTTGCAGTTTACGGTAATTGGTTACGAAATTCCTGTTTCGGGTTTGTTTTTTGTAAGACTATCGGAACGCTGGTTTATGAATGTTTCGGGAGGCTTTTGTTTAAATATGTTTCCATCCGATGTTCAAAAGGCGAACCAATTTCTGTTGGTTTATGCAGGCCGACCATCGGGCATTA
>JBKCFX010000004.1:0-4628 GCA_046303595.1 Bacteroidia bacterium | reverse complement strand
CCTTCCAACTGTTCAACCCTTTATTACGCAGCAAAAGCATGATGCCCTTAGACCGAACCATCCAACCCGAACTTTTCCCGGTGCAGCATGTTGAGCTCAACATTCCCGAACATTTCCGCCTGAACAATGGCATTCCGGTTTGGTACCTTAACTTGGGCAGCCAGGATGTGCTGCGTGTTGAATTTATCTTTCCGGCCGGAACCGCCTGCCACGAAAATCAGCTCATTCCTTCGTTTGCTAATTCTATGCTGCAGGAAGGCACACGCCAAAAATCGGCTGCCGAAATTGCCGATGCCATCGATAAATACGGGGCATTTCTCGAGCTCGATACCGAGAAAGATTACGCCTTCGTTACACTGTACACGCTGAAACGCTATTACAACGAAACGCTCCCAATGGTCATCGAAATGATTGGTGAAGCGAATTTTCCGGAGCGCGAATGGAACATCCAATTGAGCAACCGCCTCGACAGCTACCGCATCAACAGTCGCAAAGTTTCTTTTCTGGCTTCGAAAGGTTTTCAGGAATTGCTTTTTTCTGGAACGCCTTACGAAGCGAAGTTTTCAGAAGAATCGTACACCAGCGCAAAACGTTCGGATGTAATTGAATTCTACGGTAAAAATTACGCATGGAGCAGCGCAATGCTGATACTCAGCGGAAAGGTCAATGAATCGGTTGTTGAAAGCACCAAGCGCATTGTAGGAGCATTGCAATTCAACGAAGCACAAGCAGATCCGGCACGTTCTTGGCCCGAAGCAAGTGTGCCTAGCGAACGATTGCATTTTATAGAACGAGCCGATGCCATTCAGTCGGCATTGCGCATTGGCAGAAGGATGTTTAACCGGAATCATCCCGACTTTTTTGGGATGCGGATTTTATCGACAGTGTTGGGCGGCTATTTTGGATCGCGGCTTATGGCCAACATTCGCGAGGATAAAGGCTACACATATGGCATTGGATCGGGCATGATGTCGTTCAAAAACGATGGATGGTTTTACATTTCGACCGAAGTGGGCGCCGATGTTACGAACGATGCCTTGAAGGAAATTTACCACGAATTGGAGGTTTTACGCAATGAATTGATTCCGGCCGAGGAACTCGAACTAGTACGCAATTACATGCTGGGCTCGCTGTTGAAGAGTTTCGACGGGCCATTTGAACAAATCGACCGCTACAAGGCCGTGGTGCTTTTTGGGGTTGATGAAGGGTATCAAACGCGCTTTACCGAAGCCATCAAAAATTTAGATGCGATGACACTACGCTCACTTGCTCAAACGTACTTGCAGGAAAAAGATTTGCTGGAGTTGGTGGTAGGGAAGCGGTAGGCGTAACTGTATAGCTGATCTTTAGCCTACTATTTTATTGAAATTTTAACAATTCAATGCTTTCTAATTTTCATTAGATTTCATTACATAATTTGTGCTTCGCCCACCTTGATTGCTTTTTACCAGAATTTCTTTTTCAATTAAGTCTTGAATGTCGCGCAAAGCAGTGTCTTGTGAGCACTTCCCGATTTTCGCCCATTTTGTAGTGTTTAGAACTCCATCAAAATCGTCCATGAACAAATTCAAAATCTTCCTTTGTCTTTCGTTTATGTTGATTCTAGCGTATTTGACCCAGAAATAATGCTTATTAATTATTTTCTCAAGAACGTTTTCCGAATTCTCAATTGAATGCAATAAGGCATTCAAAAACCATTCGAGCCAGTTTGTAATGTCTAAACTACCTTTTTGAGTCTTTTCCAGCATGTCATAATAGGAATTTCGTTCCTTGCGTATTTGAGTCGACATGCTATAGAATCTGTAAGATTGTTCATCGGAACGAGCGAGTAACATATCGCATAAAGCTCTGGCAATTCTTCCATTACCATCTTCGAATGGATGAATGGTCACAAACCACAAATGTGCAATGGCTGCTTTCAGCAACAAGTCTGTTTTCTGCTCCAAGTTGAACCAATCCAAGAATAACCGCATCTCATTTTCAACTTGGGCTGCCGCAGGTGCTTGAAAGTGAACTTTTTCTTTTCCTAAAGCTCCTGAAACAACCTGCATTGGCCCTGTTGAATCGTCACGCCATTGCCCCGCAAGAATTCTATACATGCCACTTCGTCCAGATGGAAAGAGGGCTGAATGCCACGAAAAAAGTCGCTCTTTATTCACGTCCTTGTCGTAATTCCTCGTGGCATCAATCATTAAATCAACAATTCCATCGACATGTCGTTCAGAATATACCAATCCTGAAACATCTAGCCCAAGCCGTCTTGCGACTGATGATCTAACTTGCTCTCTGTCCAAAATTTCTCCCTCAATTTCAGTTGATTTGATAATTTCCTGGGTTAAAATTTCGAGATTTGCTTCATTTCGAAGCTCAAAACCCAGGGCTCCCATTTTCCCAATTAGTTTACCTTGTCTTTTACTAACAAACGAAAGCAAGGGCAAAAGTTTCTCATTATTCCATTCAAAGATTGGCCAATTAGGATTGTTATATATATACATTTTTTGTTTAATCTCCGCTTAATATGCGTTAAAAATAGGGATTATTCCCCGCAAAATAAATTTATCTCCGCATAAAATGCAGTTATACCGTCTTTATTCTCCGCAAAGTTCAACGTTTTGATCCAAATTTCCATCTCGTTTTTTGCTGCTAAATTACCCATATTGGTAAGTTTTTTTTGAAAAGTCATGGCAAAGAACACATCCATATGATTATTTTAAATTCAATTGATTAGACCTTTGCATCTTCAACTAATTACTTAAATTTGCGCGCAATTCGGGACTAAACCCGATTCCCGGTTGCGATGAACACTCCCCTACAGATTTCCGAAGGCCTTACGTACGACGATGTTTTGCTCGTGCCAGCCTACTCCGAAGTTTTACCCCGCGAAACCGATATTTCATCTTGGTTTACCCAAAAAATTAAGCTCAACGTTCCCATCGTTTCGGCTGCTATGGATACCGTTACCGAATCGGCCATGGCCATTGCCATTGCACAGGAAGGTGGAATCGGCGTTTTGCATAAAAACATGAGCATTGCCGCTCAAGCCGCCGAGGTGAAAAAGGTAAAACGTTCCGAGAGCGGAATGATTATCGATCCGGTTATTTTACCCGAAACTGCTGTGGTAGCCGATGCCCTGCTATTGATGAAGGAAAATCGCATTGGTGGCATTCCGGTAGTTGATGCAAACCGCAAACTGGTGGGCATTATCACCAACCGCGATTTACGCTTCGAGAAAAACATGCAGAAGCCGGTGCGCGAGGTTATGACCTCCGAGCATCTGATTACCACCACCGAAACCAATCTGGCGAAGGCCGAGGTAATGCTGCAGGATTACAAAATCGAAAAGCTTCCCGTTGTGGATGCCGATTTTCGTTTGGTTGGATTGATTACCTACAAAGACATTATCAAAAATAAGTTGCGCCCTAACGCATGCAAGGACGATTTCGGTCGCTTGCGCGTAGCCGCCGCCGTTGGCGTTACCGCCGATACGATCGATCGCGTTGCCGCCTTGCACCACGTTGGTGTTGATGCCGTGGTTATTGATACCGCGCACGGGCATTCGGCTGGTGTTGTAAAGATGTTGAAAGCAGTGAAGGAAAAATGGCCCGAATTGCAGGTTATCGTTGGCAATATCGCTACCGCAGAGGCTGCAATCATGCTGGCCGATGCCGGTGCCGATGCAGTTAAGGTGGGCATTGGTCCAGGTTCTATTTGCACCACGCGCGTTATTGCGGGTGTTGGAGTGCCGCAATTTACGGCTGTAGTTGAAGTGGCAGCAGCCTTGAAAGGACGACACATTCCGGTTATTGCCGATGGTGGAATCCGTTTCTCGGGCGATATTGTGAAGGCCTTGGCTGGAGGTGCATCGTCGAGTATGGCGGGCTCCTTGTTTGCGGGAACGGAAGAATCGCCGGGTGAGACGATTATTTACGAAGGCCGAAAGTTTAAATCGTACCGCGGTATGGGCTCCATCGAAGCCATGCAAACCGGTTCGAAAGATCGCTATTTTCAGGATGCCGAAGACGATATTAAAAAACTGGTGCCCGAAGGAATTGTTGGTCAGGTTCCGTTCAAAGGTTCATTAAACGAAGTGCTGTATCAGATGATTGGTGGATTGCGTGCCGGTATGGGTTACTGTGGAGCGCGCAACATGGCCGAACTGCAGACGCGTCGTTTTATTCGGATTACCGCAGCCGGCGTGCGCGAAAGCCATCCGCACGATGTAACAATTACGCGCGAGGCTCCGAATTATTCGCGACGTTAAAATGTTTGCAAGGCCGCCACGAGCGGGCTTTCCGGTTCAAGTCCTCGGCCGTTTCGGCTTCGCCTTCACGCCCTGCGGGCTTTCCCCTGCAATCCCTGGCGGGTTTTACACTACAGTAAAATATCGACCGATGCCTTTGGGGTTAGTATACGTATTCGCCCGTCAAATCCAGGTCTTCATTCCGGTGAAACAAATTTCTTCAACACCAATTCGCCGTTCTCCAGCACCGCATAATTGCAGTCGCTAAACCAATCGCCCAAATTCACGTAACGCGAACGCTCGTTCACTTTCATATCGAGCAGCAAATGCCGGTGTCCGAAGATAAAATAATCGATATCGGGCTCGCGTTGAACAACCTCCTTACAAT
>JBKCFX010000003.1:0-4125 GCA_046303595.1 Bacteroidia bacterium | reverse complement strand
AGAAATGGAGGCGAAATCTGTTTTCCCGAACACACGTGCCGCATTCGATGGAATGCAGGTTGTTTTGGAAGCTTAAAAAAAGCTCAGAGTTTAAATTTAATTCGTCCGAAGACGAATTAATGCCTCTTGAATGTTTTTTTTTCGTGTACAAACGAATATTAAGTATATCTGCATGAAATATTAGATCATGGACGAAATATTACGGCCGATTGCGCGCGGTATATACACCTTATCCCTGAGCAGCGCCGAACAAATCTTTGTGAAGCGCTTAGTGAAATAAAATAAATCCGGTATTGTTGATTTGTCGGAATAAATCCCTGCCTCGATTCTCTAGGCGGGGATTTTTTTATTGCCTAAGGCTCACGCATGCCGAGCCAGAAAATTAATTCCGAAGAAAAAATACTTCTTCAGAAATTGATTGGAGCGCCAAAGTTTCTGCTCGCGCGTTATTGCTTTTTCGTATCCCAGTTTATTGAAAATTGCCGGAGGAAGGGCGCGCACATAATGAAGGGAATCATTCACCACTGTTAGACCCTGCTTCGCTAATTCGTTTTTCCAGGTATTGATTGAACGAATATTTTCGTTGCCCAATAAAATTTTCTTCTGAAGCCGTTCGTCGTAAATTTCAATGATGCGTTTATTCCCGCGCTGCTTGTAAAGCTTCAGATTTTGAATGATGTTGCTCCCGTTTTCTTCAACAATTACGAGCGAACCATCCTTCTTGAGGTGATTTGCAATGATGCGCAAAGCATCCTGCAAAGGCTCAAGATGATGCAACGTATCTTGAATAATTATATAATCGAAGTCCTTTCGCTGAACAGATTCATCAAATAAATCCTCGTAATCGTAGGTAAAACCCGAAACATCGCCAAACTGCGACCAATACTGCATACGCTGTGGCAATTCATTGATGTAAAACTCGAGCGTTGTGCCGTGCACTTTAAATCCGTTCAAGGCTAAAAAAAGTGCTGTTGTACCATACCCGCATCCAATATCCCAGGTTTGTGAATCGCGTTGCTGAATTTGCTTCTCGATGTACTCGAGCCGCTGACAAAAATAAGCTTTGCGGAACTCAAGGCTTTTCGCGTCTGTATGAAATTTATAATACGACCAAAGCGACGGCATTTGCTCCAGTTCCTTAACAAACAAATCGAAAAATTCGGCAACCTTCATACCGCGCGAAAATAATGTAATTTACTACGCACGAACTAGAAACGTGAATTATACATTTCAATTTCGGCCGAAAAAAGCAGTTCATTCCCCGAACGCGCTTCGATGGAAGATGTGCATAATTCGAATGCCACTTTTTTGAAAACCGGCGAAAACAAATTCCGGTAAACTATTTCATTTCCCCCAAAAGGAGGCCTATCGCTATTCATCGCACTTGCAAACAGCACACCCCGAAGCGATCCACCGGGCGCCAAGAGTTCATGCATTTTCTCAACATACGCGTTGCGTAAACTGGGGTGCAGCGCACAAAAAAACGTCTGCTCTAAAATCAAATCATAGCTTCCTTCGTGCTTAAAAAAATCGGCATGAATCAATTGCTCCTCTGGAAATTCGGGTAAGCGCTCCTTGAAATTATGGAGTGCATGTTCAGAAATATCCAACACATAAACACTTTTAAATCCCGATTTCCAAGCATACTCTGCTTCCCAAGCATTGCCGGCTCCGGGAATCAGTATGCGAGTGTTTTTATCGGATAACCCATCCAGTATTGCCTTGATCGGTCCAGAGACAGATCCAATATCCCAACCGGTTTCCTTGGTTTCGTAGCGGTTCGACCAAAAGGCTTCGGGATTGCTCAAGATTTCGTCTGCAATGTTCATCGCTTTCGAAGTAAAACAATGTTCTCAACATGCGTGGTTTGCGGAAACATATCGACCGGCTGAACCTGTTCAACCGTATAAACGCTATCGAGCAATGCCAGATCGCGCGCTTGGGTAGAAGGATTACAACTCACGTAAACCACCTTCGTTGCACCACTTTCGACAATGCGCGCGCAGACATCAGGATGCATACCGGCACGGGGCGGATCGGCAACAATTACATCAGGCGAGCCATGCGTTTCGAAAAACGATGCAGTTAAAACATTTTTCATATCGCCGGCAAAAAACTGCACGTTCGAAATTCCATTTTCGGCAGCATTGATGCGCGCATCTTCAACGGCCGCATCAACATACTCTACTCCGGTTACAAAGCCTGCATTGCGCGCCAGAAATAAGGCAATCGTACCCGTCCCGGTATACAAATCGTACACCCGTTCATTTCCGCTTAATTGTGCCATTTCGCGCACTTTTCCATACAAACGTTCGGCCTGCTCCGGGTTGGTTTGGTAAAACGATTTCGGCCCGATACGAAAACGCAAGCCTTCCATTTGCTCCTCTATATAGGCTTTTCCGTAAAACAACTTGACGTCGAGATCATACCAAACATCGTTTTTCTTGGTATTTACCGCATACATCAGCGAAGTAACCATAGGGAAATTATCGCGAACGGCAGCCATCATGGTATGCAGGGCCTCGTTGTCATCGGTAGCACTGAGTACAACCATCCAATTGCCCGAGCGTGTATTGCGCAACATCAAATTCCGAAGAAATCCTTCGTGGCTGCGCGGATGGTAAAATGTGAAGCCGGCCTCAAAAGCATAATCGCGCACGAAATTGCGGATTTGATTTGCAGTATCGTGCTGCAGATGGCATTGCTCAATTGGCAGAATTTTATCGAAACGACCGGGAATATGAAACCCAAGCGCACGTTTATCGATTGGCCCATCGTTTTGCTGCAACTCTGAAACCTCGAGCCAACGTGATGCCGAAAAGGTGTATTCCATTTTGTTACGGTAAGCGAACGCTTCCGGCGCTCCCATAATCGGACGCACCCCGTTTAATTCAATTTTACCGATACGCTGCAGGGCATCGAGAACTGTTTTTTCTTTGTGCAGAAGCTGCTCATCGTACTTCAGATTTTGCCAGGTACACCCGCCACACAATCCATAATGGCGGCAAACAGGCTCGGTGCGCTTATCGCTTTGTTTGTGAAATTTTATGACCGAGGCCTCGCGGTAGCCACTTTTTTTCCGAAAAACCCGAACATCGGCCACATCACCGCTAACGGCACCCTCTACAAATACCACCAGGTTATCGAAGCGAGCTATGCCGCGCCCATCTGATGCCATGCCGCTTATCTCAAGTTGCTCGTAAATTTGTTCGGTCTTCTGTTTTTTCATCCCACATTATTTTTTGCGCTGCAAATTGCGTAAAAAAGGACGATATGCGGCAAAAGATTACCTTTGTGCGCATAATATTTTCAGGAGGGAAGGCATATGAACAGTACAACATCAATACCTGTTATGCAAAGCAATGCAGCATTAATCGAACGCGAAGAACGCTACAGCGCACACAATTACCATCCACTGCCGGTAGTACTAGAACGTGGCGAAGGCGTATTTGTTTGGGATGTTGAAGGCAAGCGGTATTACGATTTTCTATCTGCTTATTCGGCCGTTAACCAAGGACATTGCCATCCACGTATAATCAATGCTTTGATTGCGCAAGCGAAGCGTATTACACTTACATCGCGTGCATTTCACAACAGCGAGTTTGCGAACTTTTCGGCTTACATTACGCAGTATTTCGGTTACGACCGTGTATTGCCAATGAACACAGGTGCCGAAGGCGTTGAAACAGCAATAAAACTCTGCCGCAAATGGGCTTACCAGAAAAAAGGCATTCCACAAAACGATGCGCTGATTGTTGTATGTGACCAGAATTTCCACGGACGAACCATTTCGATTGTGTCGGCTTCGACCGATCCCGATTCGCGCCGCGATTTTGGTCCATATACCCCAGGATTTGTTGTCATACCCTACAACGACATCCATGCATTAGCCGATGCGCTTATAAACCCAAATATTGCAGGATTTCTGGTAGAACCGATGCAGGGCGAAGCGGGGGTAAACGTACCCGATGAAGGTTTTTTAGCCGAAGCAGCCGCACTCTGCAAAAAGCACAATGTGTTGTTTATTGCCGATGAAATTCAAACCGGAATTGCACGCACCGGAAAATTGCTTGCCTGCGATCACGAAGGGGTTAAACCCGATTTGCTCATTCTTGGGAAGGCGCT
>JBKCFX010000002.1:0-6900 GCA_046303595.1 Bacteroidia bacterium | reverse complement strand
AAATAAAAAAAAAATTTCACCCTCTGTAAAAGAGTCGTATTTTCAAGCAATTTTTTTTGGGCTAGCCGATCTTTAAAAGCTGGGCCACGCCAAAACCCGGGTTATTGATTGCTCTACCGCAACCCCGCCACCAAGCGTGTGGTGCGTAACTCAAGGCTCTCGATGCTGACCAAATAAACACCTTCGCTAAGCATATCTGCAGCAAGCTGCATCTTTACCGTTTCATTGCCTCGCTGCGTTGTAATCAATCGACCCGAGAGATCGAATACTTGAACCTGAACGTTGCGAACCGGCAAGCTAAAATCGAGTTCGAGTACACCCGAACGAATGCCTGCAAATTGCAATTGCGGTGTAGCATTTCCACCAAATACCACAGGCACAATCTCCGAATATTCGAAACTTCCGTTGTAATCTATTTGCTTCAAGCGGTAATAACTCACTCCGTTGAGCGGTTGCAAGTCTGTTGCAATATAGTTGAGTAAGGTATTCGAATTGCCGGCTCCGGCTAGTGTGGCAATTTTCGTAAACGACTGCGCATTGCTGCTGCGTTCCACTTCGAAGCGTTCGTTGTTAATTTCTGAAGCCGTACTCCACGTTACATCAACCTGATTTCCGTTTGGCGTAGCGCTAAATTCGAGTAACTCGATTGGCAGCGGGTTTACGCCACCGCCGCCAAAGCCCCAATTGCTCCATCCGCTTGCCCCACTGCGTTTTACCACCGGCCTTACGGTATTTCCGGTAGCCGCCACATGTGTTCCGCTTTGCAACCATTCGCCTGCTCCTACCCTTTTCAAGGCCGTAAGCGCGCAAATGTCGTTTACGATTTCAAAACCTTCGGCGTCAAACGTGATGTCATACGCGCCCTCATTCAAACCATCGGCATCGTCCATTTGCCAGAACCCTTGCCCCGAAATTCGGCTCACATTAAATGAAGGGCAGGCACCAACAGAGGGAATAGAATACGTTGTTGCAGGAACGCCAAATGCAGCCATATCCTGATTAACAAAATTAGCTGTTAATGTTCCGCCCGATGTTGGAGCCGTTGAATATTCCACTTTTACAAATTGCTCAAAGCTGCTGTTTCCGATTGGGAATAATCCGCTTGCTTCGCCTGTGTTTACTGAAGCAGCAAACCAGCGTTTCATCCCTCCAACAATACGGCCATCGGCATACACTAATGTTCCGGGCAATGTGGCCGATTCGCCTAATGTTACCAAGTTTGAATTCGCAGTAAGGTTGCCGGCCTGCATATTCAAGCGGTTGCGCAGTTGCAGCGGCTGGTTTATAATTATGCCTTGCGGATTGTTTAGCTCGGCCCGATAAAATATTTCTCCACTGCCACACTCCACGGTTTGAGCAGTATTACCCACAAATCGCACTTCCGAAGTTCCTTCTAAATAGCCCGCTTGATTGTAGTTGCTCCAATTGCCCAATAAATTAATGGTATTGCCATTCGGATTTAAGATTCCCGGCAAGAGGGCATTGCTGTTTTGGATGCTGATGTTCCCATTAATAAACACGCTTTGTCCGCCCATTACAGGTAAAATCTGCGTTTTACCGGCCGTGCCGGAGCCCTGAATTGTAAGATTATTGAGCCTTGCGGATATCATTCCGTTGCTTTCGTTGCCCAAGGTATTGCTCGGATCGTTTTCGCCGGTAAGCACCAAGGAGCCTGTAAAATTAAAACGCTCCTGCGCACCGGTAATGATGGCATCATCGCCGAGTGTAATTGTATTTCCGCCATCGGCAAACACACCCGCGCTTCCGGTATGCTTCCAGTTAAGGTCGTTTTTAATACTGAGCGGTGTTGTTGCACCAAGCGTTAATCCATTCGTAGCGCTTTTGTGAGCGGTAAAATTGAAACAGCGTATCGTTTGGCCATTTCCTTGAACCGCTTGAGCATTTTCTCCCGTAGTTACCAGCGATAGATTATCGAAGCAGTTAGCATTCATCGTGGCACCTGCCGATAAGGTAATGTTGCCTGCAAACGTCGCTGCAATACCCGCTTGTTCTGCCGAAACGGCTACTGTTGCACCATCAATGTTCCAATCGCCATTTATCTGGGTCGAACCGAGTAATATCTTCGCATCGGTGCCGTTAAAATTCAGGTTGTGATAGGTTAAGCCCGTAATCACATACTGGCTGCCGCCCGAACGGTAGTAATTAACTGTCGACTCGTTGCCGGCATTGAACTGTCCGCTAAAGCCCGGAAATTCGGCACCGATGTTAAAAATATGCGGCGCACCGCTCATGTCGATCAATGCAGTACTGCTGCCCGAAAGCGAGGTCGAACCCGCGTTCATGTTGGTTAAGCTAAGTACCGATGGCGTATTTCCAAAAAACAATCGGCCGTTACTTCCCAGGCCAAGGTTGTTGCTGATATTAACATCGGTTCGCAACACAACGCCTTCGCTTGAAGGATTTGAGATGGTTAAACTGTTGAATGTTTCGCCATCCGGACAGTAGATATTTTGTTCGGCGGTACCGTTCATTACCACCAGCGATGTGCCTTCTGTAAAGCCGGCTCGGTTGTAGTTGTTCCAGTCGCCACCCAAATTGATGGTATTTGCTCCGGCACTCAGAACGGCCGGCGAAACAATGCTCAGATTTTTAGTAACGTTAAGCGTACTGTTAATGGTTTTAGCCGCAGCTCCCGAAATCTTAAGGTTTGAGTACGTTAAATTTTGCGATTGCACAGGCATGGTACCTGTTGCGCCCGAATAGTCCACAGTAGAACCTGCCTGAAAGTCGAACGAATTGTTATTCAAGCCAAGCCCCGCATTAAATGTAAATGGCGATACCGTATTGCTTCTTACGCTAAACGGCTTGTTGTAGGTATTGGCATCAGCGGCATTTCCACCCGTGAGGTTTAGTCTTCCACCATTTAATATACGCAAGGTACAACCGGCTGCCGCACTACCGCTCGAAACGCTTGCACTGGCCGAATTGGCCGTACATACATTAACGCACTTTACCACACCCGATGTACCAATGATATACGCAACGGGCTGCACCAAGTTGTTAGTATAGGCAAACAGGGTTCCGGGTATCGTGAGCGTACCGTTTATGGTATACGTTCCAGAGCGTTCACCACTGCCTTCTCCGTCGATTCCGTCGATACTTAAATTACCCGACGAGCCAATACTGGTAAATAAATTGAGGGTGCTGTTTTCGTTTACCGTAAGGTTAAACCGCGCCGTGCCACTCACATTGTTATACAAGCATGTGCCTGAACTTGCTCCTACGCCCGAGGCAAACTTCAGCCCTACATTCATGGCAATAATTACTTCAGAATTGCTGTTGGCGGTAAAATTCTTGCGGATTCGACTCGCATTAAAGCTTCCCGAACCACTTATTGTGCATGGATTGCCTTCGATATTAAAGCTGATGTTGTCGTATAAATTTGTGCCGCGCCCAATGGTTCCGTTGCAGGTAATGTTTCCATACACGGTTAAATAGCGGTTCCCATTATAGGTGCTGTCTTGTGCCCAGATTCTAGCTCCACTCTGTACAATTAAATTCTTAATGGGTTGGCCGCTGCGCGATTCTTCCAGCACAACGGTATGCCCGGTGCGAATGGTAATATTCACTGTTCCGGGCGAAAGTCCGGCCTGATTGGGATACTCTGTTGCCGGCAACCAGCTTGCACCATCATACATTTGCCAGGTTGAAGTGCTCTTATAATTGCCCGATCCGGCAGTTTGAAAATCGCCTGCTTGAGGATTAAAGGGAATGGTGGATACAATAATACCGTCGCTCCAAAGCGTTCCTTTGCGTGTAAACAATTCGAAGAAATACACGGTATTGGCCGTTAATCCGCTAACTGTAACCGAAGTGCCCGTGCTGTTCTTAAATACGGCATACTCGTTAGCCGGCAATCCGGCATTGCTGCCTCCTGTTGCAAAGGAGGCATTGGCTGCATAAGCTGAACCATTGCCGGATGGGTTGGCGGTTACCGCAGTTCCTTGCTTTGCAACAATAAGCAATTCGTCGAAACAGGCACCCGGATTGGTCCAGTTTAAACTCACACTGCTTCCGTTAATTACATTGGCAAAGAAGTTAGTAGCATCAGGCGCATTGAGGTAAACGGCCACGTTACTTCCATTTACTGCGCCGGTAACAGCCGGACTGGTAGATACCACCCGAATGCGATAGCCTGTGCCGTTTAAGGTGCCCGCCGGAATTAAAGCATTTATTGTTCCTGCAGTAGCCGAATTGAGCGTACCTATTTCGACAGGTGTGCTAAAGTTGCCCGATGCATTTGAAAGTTGCGCCACAAAAATGTTATCCTCGTTGAAAGTGCCTGTAGCGGTAAACGGTACATTAACATTTCCATCGGCTGTATTGGAAATGCAGAAAGGCGAGCCTGTTACGGTACCCGTGGTGATGGTATTGGATGGAACAAAGCCTGTAAATGCAATATCGTCAATATTCAAGCGGTTGCCACCACCCGATACTTTACGAATACGTATGCGCACATCGCCGGGAATATTAAGTGTAATAACGGTAGGAACCAATGTGGTGCCGCTGCTGGTGTAGGTGCTGCTCACAAACGCATCGTAGCTGGCGCCGCCATTTACCGAAGCTTCCAATACCCATGTCGATGCTCCATCGCTGCCAAATACGGCATGGTTTACCGTTACAGTGCCTATTCCGCCCGTTTTATCAAATTGCATTGCAATGGAGCCGGTATTGATTAATCGCGCCGAACGGGTTCCGTTAAACCGATCGCTTCCGGCACTGTTGCCAATTAAGGCATCGGTAAAGTTCCACACGCCGAGGTTGCAGCTTACGTTGGCTGCGGTGTAGCTTACTTTGGTTGCCGGCTCAAAGGTTTCGATAATCGAAGTAGCAGCTTGTGTAGTGGCATTTGCCGTGGCAGAATTGTTTACCAAATAACACGCTCCGGTGTTGTTGTAGGTGTAAATGCTCACATAATACGTAGTTGATGCAGCCAATCCGCTTAGTGTTACCGCATTTCCGGATGAAGCAAACACCGCAAATTCACCCGCCGATACAGCCGTTCCATTTCCAAATACTGCATTGCCGGTATAACTCACGCCATCCACAGGAACGGCAGTAACCGGAGCGTTTGCCCGAACAACGACCAAGCTTCGATCGCCATTTCCGGCAGTCCAGTTAATGGTAAAACCCGACTGCCCAATGCTGCTAATGCTTGCCGAAGTGGCCTGAACCGTTGGCTGTGCGCAGCTTGGGGCTTCTGTGGTTGCAGTAGCAGTTGGGGCATTGCTGGTTAAATAATGAATGGTGCCGGCATTTACGCCATTCCAGCTATAGGGTACCAATAAATAATTATAGGTAGTTGATGATGCCAGACCTGTATTATTGAATGTTGTGGTTGGGTTAACGATGTTGGCACTCACTACCGTTCCTACACCGGCTGTTGGAACCTGCCCGTTGGTTGAGGCGAGTGTTGGAACCTGAGGTGCGGTGGCGCGCAGCAGTGCATACGACTTTACCGTAGCGCCAGATGAAGGGTATTCGGCCGCATCCCAAGCCAGATTTATTTGCGACGAACTTTGCGGTGTTGCAATCAGGTTGCTCGCTTGTGTTGTCGGTTGGTTCGAGAACGTGTAAAATGCCGCATCGTTGCCGTATTGCGTCCCCACACTGTTTGTAGCATAAGCACGTACAAAAACCTGCGTTTCGGCGGGTAAGCCCAGGATGGTTCCGCTAAATGTTCCCAATCCACTGCCATTTGTGGAAGTTCCTTCGTTATCCGTAAAATCGGGGAATGAGGAATACCCCCAAACCAATCCTCGCTCTACTACCGGAGCACCGCCATCGGCCAAAACATCCCCACCGGCAACAACAGATGATGCATTTACCGTAACAATCGGATTGGTCGTGAATGTAGGCAATACAGCAAGGGTAGCCTGTGTGCCCGTTGCAGGGCTCGACGAATAATTGGCGCTCCATCCGTTGCCATTAAGAGCATACACCGAAACATGGTAGGTAAGTCCGGCCGTTAATCCGGCAATTACAAGTGCCGATGGTTTGGTATATCCCAAGTAAACAAGCTTACCGCTTCCGGCTGTTCCTGTGCAAACTTCGGTAATGCCCGAAGCAATAACCGTGGGATCTGTAGTGTAATTGGTGGTTAAATCGCTTAATGTGCCCGAATAGCAGGTGTACCGATCGGCAGGATGGCTAGGCGCCGCACTTGGATTTACCACCACGGCATAGCGGGTGGATGATGCTGCCTCGTTGGCGAAGGTCAATGCAGAAGCATCGAGCACAAATCCGTTCGAACTGGCACCCGAAAAGCTGAGCGAACCCGATTGGTAATTCGATTCGTTAAAACGGATGTCTTTTTTATCAAAGCGAGCCGCTTGGGCACTTGCCGAAATAATCCAATTCGTATTGTTGGTGCAGGCTGTTCTTATGGCTGAGGCATTGCCCGTAATCGGCTGGCTGAAATATCCATTGTCGGATTCGCTGAAATAAATGTCGGATGCGGTTCCAGGGGCTTTGCTGTCGTTGGATGTTGTTGCTCCCGAATTCCAGTTTGCGACTACAGCAGCACCGGTTATACCGGCAATATAGGTTGGAGCAGGATTGCTGCCCAGGTAAGCAATAACTTGGTCGCCATCGGTTGAAAGATCAAAACCAGATGCCCCTGCTACAGTGCCTGAGCCAAAAATCTGGATTACCCCATCAAAGGCATTAATATCACTTACCCCTGTATTTTCGTCGAGGCGAATAATTGTTCCGGCAGGTACATCGGCAAAATCTGTAGTGTTGGGGAATGTGTAAATACCCTCTCCCGAGCGAAGCGAATTACTTGCTAAAATGCCGTTGTCGGTGATGTTGAGGTTACGCAAATCGAGGCGACGCAAGGTGATAAATTCTACACCATCAGGAGCATCAGACTGGAAG
>JBKCFX010000001.1:0-4977 GCA_046303595.1 Bacteroidia bacterium | reverse complement strand
GAAAATTACGGAGTAAAAGTAGACGAGAAACTACACAAGGAGGTTAAAGAACGGTTTGCAGCCTTGAATGTGGCGCCATACAAAGGATTTATACAACCGAAATTAACAGCCATCACCAAAGGGGATAAAATAATTGATGTGAAGGTTGAATACCCCACGTCGTTTACCGAACAAATGATGGAGTATTCAAAAAAATATTCCTTTTTACCGCTTAAAAACTAAGCAAAGAGCCATGGATTGAATACCCGTGGCTCTTTTGTTTTATAGTAGATGTAGCGCTTCTAGGCTTTATCCACCAAATCCAACAATGCGCACACCCACCGAAAAGGGAACTAATCCTGGTCCTAAATCTTTTCGGAAGAAATCGGTTAACGAATAATTGGCAAACAGGAGGAAATTTCCATAACCTGCTCGCAAGGATGCATTCACCCGAAAGGGCAAGGTGTTGAAATCATTCTTAAATCGGCTTTTCGATTCGTCGCCATCGATTTCAACTTTACGTTTGTTGTAAGAAGTAAAGCGCCAAGCTCCGGTAATGCCCGGCGCAATGAACAGGCGTTTCCCTTTGCGGATAGGATTTGTGGCAATGCACAAATACAGCGGAGCGTTGAGGTAGCCTGTTGTGAATTTCGATTTCAGGTAATTTACCTCGCTTTCGTTAACGAGTGTTAACTGATCGTTTTCATTGCTCATGCGGATGTTTTTATCGAAGCGATAATTGTTGATTTCAGAACCCAATCCACTCACTAAGGTTAAATTGTTGCCGATGAGTTTGGCGCGAACTTCCCAAAGATTGAAGTTAACCACGATCGATTTTCCATAGTTCAGCGAAAAATTCGAATTCACACTATCCATCGAAGTCGTTCCGTCGGCATTCAACCAACCGTTGATGCCCAGTTCAAAGCCCGACCAGAGGTTGAGCTTCTTCTGCTTAACTTTCTTTCCTTCCTTAAATCCTTTTAAAAACTCATCTGCAATATCATTTTCGCTGTTTTGTAATTCTTTATCGAGGATAATAATTTCGCGATTTCCAAGATAAATGCGTGTTGTATCGGAATCGTCCAATTTATTGAGTTTTTTCATCGAACCATTGCCGCTGATGCCAACATCAACATCTTTTGCATCACCGGTATAATAAAGTGTTCCAACACCGCTTACAGTGCCTTTGAGTGTTTGACTTACGTTCACTTTGGCATCGCTTGTTCCCGAAACATTTACATCAGCATTGATTGTTCTCAAACGTTGGGCATACAAATCGCCCGTGCCCGACACAGTTGCTTTAAGTGCATCGGCACGACCGGCCAATTTCACATCAGATGCGCCCGAAACGCTGCAATCTAACGACGCGAAATTCAACAATAGATTTATATCGCCCGAACCCGAACAGGCAATCGTCAATTTATCGCCTTTGAGTGTATCGCTGCTGTAGAGTTCCGAAGCACCTTCGAGCTGTATGTCGGAAAGTTGCGTTACGCCAACATAAATTGCATCGCCACTGCCTTCGATTGTGAGCAGATTTTCTTTCAATGCGTATTTAACCTGCGCTACATCCGATTCCTTAATGCTAATGTAAGGCTGTGAAGCCTGTTTCAGGTAAACGGTGGTATTGCCGCCAATGAAAATTCCCGAAAAGGAATTCAAATCCTTTTTAATTAATTCGCCCTGCGTTTGGGCAAATGCGGCCGAAAAAGCCACTAAGAGTGATGTAAAAGACACAATGATTTTCATGGTAAGAGAATTTAAATGAAACAATGTATTAATTCGAAGCCATGCTTCGGCTGATGCTGAAGTTTCCGATTTTTAAGTAGGTATCGGGACCTTTATCGTTTTCAGGTTGATGCGAGAATTCAATACGGCCTTTGCTGATTTGCTCCAGGCTCTGGTTGCCGGCAGAAGCCAGTGCATCGACCCAGTCGGCAGATGACGCTTTATTGCGGCCCGAAAAAACACTCCGTAGTAATCCTGCCAGCTTGTTTGGCTTTTTGTCTGATGCGAATTCGGTAAATTGTTCTGAAGCAGTAGCAGGAAGCGATTCGGTATTCCATTCGATGCGTGTTATTTCTGTGAGTACCGAAGGAAGTAGAATGCTGTTTCGGGTACTGATTTTTTCGATTGCTGCCAGTTGCGTCTGCATAGCATTCTGTTCGATAATGCGATTTGGCGAAGGTTCTATGCCTTTCAATGGGCCTGCGGGTGCTGTATTCTGTTGTGGAAGCTTAATGAACTTCGGTGCCGGCAAACTGTCGTTTTGTACCGGAACGGGATTCTCTGCGGCAGGAGTTTGATCTACGTTTACAGCCTGTTGATTCTCAGGGCTTCGGCTACTGAAATTATTCCAGACCCATCCGGCAAGCATCGCTACAAAACAGGCCGCAGCAGCGTAGCGTAGCCAAAGAATCTGTACACGATTTTTGTAAAGTTTAGATTTACTTGGAAAGGATACTGTTTCAGATTTCAATACCGTATGCTGGAACGCTCGCCATTGCTTCCGAAGGTCGCTACGGTTGGATATTACTTCACTTAAATCGTTTTCGGGACGCTCGCCTTCCAGCACCGAAACGGCCAACGTATCGAAGGCATTGAGCCCAAAATCTTCTTTTTTAAGGCGGGCAAATTTACCTTCAGAGCCTGATTTCGCATCCATTTCGGGAGTTAAAGCTTGCTCCATTTCGGGTACAAGTTCTGGATGCTGTACCAAAAATGAACACAATGCATCCATTGCTTGAACATCCAGATTTCCTTCCTGCGCCTGCAAGAGGTACCAGCCAATGTTTCCGATGTTAACCTGCTCCTTCATGCGACACACTCTTTAGAAACCAAGTAATTTTTAAGACTCACCCGCGCTCTGAAAATATACACCTTTACCTGACTGGCATTGAGTCCGGTAATGACCCCAATTTCTTCGTAACTGTATCCTTCGTAGTCGCGCAGCATGATTACCGAACGCTGAATTTCGGGCAATCGGGCCAATGCTTCGTCGAGTATTCGCTTTAAATCAAACTCCGGTTTTTGTGCATCGCTTATACGTTGCGCGGCTTGTTCATCGAGCGGAATGATTCGGCTTTGCTTGCGAATGCGCTCTAACATAAAGCGGTATGCGGTAGTAAACAAATACGATTTCGCTTTCTCGAATTGAATTTCTTCTGCCTTCAGCCAAACTTTTTCAAATGCATCTTGCACAACATCATGTGCCGCATCTTCGTCGCGGAGATTCTTTACAATAAACCGATACACAGCATCGGCATGTAAATCTACACATTGGTTGTATTGCGAAACAGTCATTTCGGGCTTTTCTGATTCCTTAGAGGATACAGTAAAGATAAAAGTTACAGCAGGAATAAAATTTAGTTATTAAATCTCCAAGCCATTGCGCTGCGATCGTCGCTACCGCTTATAAACAGTGCAGAATGGGCATCCCAAAACCCTGAGTTTACAGAGTTTACATGTCCGCTCGTTTCCTTGTCGATGCGCTGGATAACATTGAATGACGCCGTTTCCCAAAGCTTGATGGTTTTATCGCGGCTGAACGTAATGAATTGCTCTCCCGAATTGATGAACTGAATTCCGTAAATGGCAAAATTGTGCGCTGGAATCTGTTCGAGGAGCTTTCGACCGGGCCAATCCCAAATCTGAAGGTGCGCATTTTTTGTTCCGCTGAGTAAATACTTTCCATTGGGCGAAAATGCGAGGGCATTCACAGCATCGGCCTGCGGACTGATCGATTCTATGCTACGCTGCGGATGAACGAGGTAAATTGAACCATCTGAACAAGCCAAAGCGCTGCATAAATAATCGCAACTGTGCTCAATTTTTCTGATTTTTTGATCTGAAACCTGAATCACTGCTTTGTTTTCAAAGCTTGTTGCATCCCAAATGCTCAGTTTTCCATCCGCTCCGGCAGCCCAGATTTCGTTTTCGTGTGGATGGTATTTCAAATCAAAAACGCCTGTTTGATGTGCCATCCAGTAATGAATTTCTTTTTTCTGTTCGAGATCAACTACATGAATGCCGCCTTGGTTATTCCCAATGAACAGTAGCGCTTGTTCAGGTAGCGCAAGTAGGCTATAAATAACACCAGAAGAACGGGCAATGATGCGTGGCGCAATTTGTTCGGAAAGATCCCATTCTACTACATTGGCATCGCTGCCGCCCGAAAGAAAAAAACCTTTGTTAACCGAAGGCGCTACGCAATACACCGCACCTTGGTGCCCCGAAAAAATAGCGTGACGAAGCAATTGATTACGCATGGGGCAAAGGTAGAATGAATGTATGTTTGATTTTATGGTATCGCCAAACGATATTTCGAAATGTCGCTGTTGATCGATTGCTTACTCCTTAATCACTTTCAACACTGCAGTTCGATTATCGGAATAGTGTACCTGAAGCAAATACATGCCCTTGTTGTATTGTTCGATGTTCAGTGTTGCTTCATTTCCACTGCAAAGAATCCTTCCACTCAAATCGATGAGTTGCCAGGCTTCGAAAGTCGCATTGGTGCTCAGCTGAATCGAGCCATTGCTTGGGTTGGGATAAATCGACAACTCATTGGATTCTGCGCCTGACTGCTGAATTTCTTCATTCGCGGTAATTACTCCGCCCAAGCCTCTGCGAATGATGGTTTGGTTTTGTCCTACAATCCAAATGGCCGATGTGTCGAGTGCGTGCACACCCCAAGCTGCGTAGGCGTATGGAAATGTGAGATCGGTCCAAGTTTGGCCGCGGTTGGTGGTAAAACTCACATCGCAACTTGCATTTGTAAAGCTGCCCGCGGCAAAGCAGGTACTGTCGTTGATGCAATAAAAGTCGAACGGTGTTTGCAGGCAGGTGGCACCGGCCGGCTCGAATGTACTGCCGTTTGTGGTGCGAAAAACATCGCCTTCGCTGTTGATCAGGTAACCGGTATTGTCGTCTACAAACCAAATCTGGCGTGGACTGCCCACACCATTGCCACTAAGTTGGCTGAAGCTTGTACCTCCA